>NZ_JBSFTC010000164.1:0-24615 GCF_053590415.1 Nonomuraea sp. NPDC003201 | reverse complement strand
GTGGAGCTGACCGGTACTAATAGGCCGAGGACTTGACCACAAAGCAGACTTTTCTAGTCGTTGCTCGCGTCCATTATGTGATTCTGAGACAGCAAGCGGTTGTGCTTGTGTGTTTCGGAGGGTTACGGCGGTTATGGCGGGAAGGAAACACCCGGTTACATTCCGAACCCGGAAGTTAAGCTTCTCTGCGCCGATGGTACTGCACTCGGGAGGGTGTGGGAGAGTAGGTCGCCGCCGGACAATCTTTGAGGGGGTTCGACGCCTTGGGCGTCGGACCCCCTTTTTTTTGTGTGCTGTGCCGGCTGTGGTGGGAGCTGTGAGGCCTTCCCTCGCGCGGCCGGCTGCCCGCCCTTCCACTCACTGGCCACATCGGTTTCCTAGGCCACATTTCTGTAGCTGTGCCGTGCGCTAACAGCGCAGCTGTGCGCTGTTCTGCAATTCGAGCACCTTCGTTGACAGACGACGGGGCCTTGGCCGCCCCGACGGCAGAGTGGCAAGTTCGGCGAATCCCGTTCACGGATCAAGATTTCCGCGAGGCTTGGTGACAGTACGAACACCCTCGCTGACCGTGCGTTTCTGGTCACGCCGATATATGGCTTGCGTCCGGGCTCATGGACGTACTGGGGCTTGCTAGGCTGGAAGGAACCGGGCCACCCCACAGGTGGCCTTCGTCGCGTAAGGCCCGAGAGGCGGCGACCAGCCACGGTGGACCGTCGTTAAGAGTCCGCTGAGTGAGCCAACGAAATGGACCAGAAGTGAACAGTGATAACGGATCGGACGGCGGACAGCGCGGGCGCGGCGACTATGGGGACAGGCGCTCCAGCGGAGGCGGCAGGAGCGGCGGGAGCGGCGGGTACGGCTCTCGCGGGCGAGACTCCGGCGGCGACCGTCCGTTCCGTTCCGACGACAGGTCGCGCTCCTACGGTCGTGGAGACAGGACGCCGCGGCGCGATGACGGATATAGGGACGATCGCGGCCCGCGTCGTGAGGGTGACGAGCGTCGTTCGTTCGGGGACCGGGATGACCGTGGGCCCCGTCGTGAGGGCGGTTTCGGCGAGCGGCGCGAGGGCAGGTATGGGGACCGTCGTGAGGGCGGCTTCCGTGAGGACCGCGGCCCGCGCCGCGAGGGTGGCTTCAGCGAGCGCCGGTACGGTGACCGCCGCGAGGGCGGGTCGCGTGACGATCGTGGTCCGCGTCGTGAGGGTGGCTTCCGCGATGATCGGGGTCCGCGCCGTGAGGGCGGGTTCCGTGACGATCGTGGTCCGCGTCGTGAGGGTGGCTTCCGCGACGACCGTGGACCGCGCCGCGAAGGCGGGTTCCGTGAGGACCGCGGCCCGCGTCGTGAGGGCGGCTTCGGCGACAGCCGTGGCCCTCGACGCGAGGGTGATGATCGCGGGCCGCGGAGTGACGATCGTCGTACCTACCGGGACCGCGACGATCGCGGCCCCCGTCGCGAGGGTGACGAGCGTCGTCCGTTCCGGGATCGGGATGATCGCGGTCCTCGTCGTGAGGGCGGGTCCGGCGACCGGCGCGAAGGCAGGTACGGCGACCGTCGTGAGGGCGGCTCCCGTGAGGACCGCGGCCCGCGCCGCGAGGGTGGCTTCGGCGAGCGCCGGTACGGCGACCGCCGTGAGACCGGGTCTCGTGACGATCGAGGGCCGCGCCGCGAAGGTGGGTTCCGCGATGATCGTGGTCCGCGCCGTGAGGGCGGGTTCCGTGACGATCGTGGTCCGCGCCGCGAAGGCGGGTTCCGCGATGATCGTGGTCCGCGCCGTGAGGGCGGGTTCCGCGATGATCGTGGTCCGCGCCGCGAAGGCGGGTTCCGCGACGATCGTGGTCCGCGCCGTGAGGGTGAGGAGCGTCGTTCGTTCCGGGATCGGGATGACCGCGGCCCCCGTCGCGAGGGCGGTTACGGTGACCGGCGTGAGGGCGGGGGTGGCCCCCAGCGCGAAGGCTCGCGTCCGTTCTCGAGGGACGACCGCAGCCCCCGCCGGGAAGGCGGCTACGGCGACCGGCGTGAGGGCGGGTTCCGGGAGGACCGGGGTCCGCGTCGTGAAGGCGGATTCGGTGGCAGGCGCGAGGGCGACCGCGGGCCGCGTGGCGGCGGCGACCGTCGCGAAGGTGGCTTCGGTCCCCGCCGGGACTCGCGGCCGTTCTCGCGGGACGACCGCGGCGAGCGCCCCGACTCCTCGGGCACCCGCGCCAGGTACGGCAGGTCCGACCGTGACGCCGAGGCCCCGCAGCGCGAGAAGCTGCCCGAGGTCGCGCCCGACATCACCGCGGACGAGCTCGACAAGGAAGTCCGCGAGGAACTGCGCTCCCTGCCCGGCGACCTCGCCGAGCTGGTGGGCCGGCACCTCGTCGCCGCCGAACGGGCGCTCGAGGACGACGACCCCGACCGGGCGCACGAGCACACGAAGGTGGCACGCAGGTTCGCGGCCAGGATCGGTGTCGTACGGGAGGCCGCGGGCATCGTTGCCTACCGCGCGGGACACTTCTCCGAGGCGCTGAGCGATCTGCGCGCGGCCAGGAGGATGACGGGCTCTGACGCGTATCTGCCGGTCATGGCCGACTGCGAGCGCGGTCTCGGCCGTCCGGAGCGGGCGCTTGACCTCGTACGTTCGCCAGAGGCCGAACGCCTCGACCGCGCCGGACGCATCGAGCTGACCATCGTCGAGTCCGGCGCCCGGCGTGACCTGGGCCAGCTCGACGCCGCCGTGATCACCCTGCAGCGCCTCCCCGAGCTGCGTGACCCGCAGCCCAGGCCGTGGTCGGCACGGTTGGCGTTCGCGTATGCGGACGCTCTGGCCGAGGCCGGGCACCAGGAGGCGGCTACGGACTGGTTCGGGCGGGCGATGGCCTTCGACGAGGATGGGGAGACGGAAGCGGCCGAACGCTATGCCGAGCTGACCGGGTCCGTCATCGAAGACGTCGAGGAGGAGTTCGACTACGAGGACGACTTCGACGACGCCGGCGCGGCCGAGGCAGCAGAGGCGGCCGAGGACGTGGATGACGCCACAGCCCTGGCCGAAGCCGGCGACCTCCTGGCCTCCCCGGAGAACGTCTCGGACGAGGCACCCGCCGACGTGGTCGATGAGGAGTCCCCGGAAACGGCCCCGGCCGAGGAGGAGTCGCGGGAAGCGGCGCCGGCCGACGTCCTGGAAGAGCAGCCGGCGGACGTTCTGGACGAGGAGCCGCAGGAGGCGGCCTCGGCAGACGTACTGGATGAGGAGTCGCGAGAAGCCGCCCCCGCGGACGCATCGGATCGCGGGCAGCAGGCTGCCCCGGCCGAAGCGCCCGAGCAGCCCGGTCCCGCCGACGCTGCCGAGGAGCAGACTGAGCGGCCTGCTCAGGAGGCCCCGAAGCAGGCCGAGGCGCCGAGCATCACCCCGGCGTTCATCGAGCCCAACTTCGGAGACGCGCTCAACGACGAGTCCGACGAACCCGCCTCGGACGTCAAGCGCAAGTCCGACGACTGACGCCACGTCCCCGCCGTACCCGGACCGATACCGCCGTCATCCGACGGTCAAGCCGGTCCGGTACGGCGGGGACGGGTGGGCGGCCGCTCACGGTCTCATCCGATGGCGAACGCCCGCCCATCCGGTCCGCCGGGGAATCCTGTACGGCATGATCGTGAGAATCCCTCGCGCGATTGATGCCGAGGAACTCGGCCCTCGTACTGCGCCGAGGAACCCAGCTCACGTCCATCGGCCCTGAGATCCCATACGTATCCGACCGCGTGAAGTCCCGGACCGCTCTCCCGGCGAGAAATCGCGCAAGTCTTTGACGGCGAGAAATCCTGCGTAGCGTTGACTTGCGAGGAGCCCCGTACACGCGTGACCTAGGGAATCTGACGTCGACGAAGTCGGTACACGTGCAACGGCACGACGCCCCCTGACCCATACGACGCCAAGAACCGCCACACACGGGAGCACGACGCCCCCTGACACACGTATGACGCCGAGAACCGCCATACGCACGGGGGCACGACGCACCCCTACGCATGACGCTGAGACCCCCAACACACACGGCTTTTGTGGCGAGATTTACTGGCCAGGCGCCGAAAGCGGGTACCGGCCGGGCGACGGCGGGGACATCCGCCCCGCCCCCATCTCCCGGCACCTCCCGCAACACGCGACTACGGTGAGACGCGGTTGAGCCAGTGGAGGATCCCCGCCACGTTCGACGGAGCACCACTCAACATCTCGAGTTGCTCCGCCGCCCCATCCTCCCCACCAGCAGCCTCCAACGCCCGATAGCGATCCTTGGTGCGATCCCTGACCATGGCGACGGCGTGGTCCAGATCCATCCCCTCAGCATGAGCCTGCCGAGTGAGATCAACCCAGATGCGAAGCTCCTCCGCAGACCGCTCCAAAGTCTCCTGTACGGCATCGACCGGCCCATAGTGGCTGAACAGCAGCCGTTGCGGCCCAAGCGCCTCGAACAACGCGATCGAATCGAGCGCCGTCTCCAGGTCGAAGTCCGGCGGCGGCGTCGCGGGACGGAGATCGCCTGTTTCGGGGAGGTAGACGCCGGCCGCGTCGCCGACGTACAGGTCACCGGTGGCGGAGTCGATCAGGCCCACGTGGTGTTTCGCGTGCCCAGGGGAGTAGTGGCTGTTCAGCGTGCGTCCGTTGCCCAGGTCGATGGCCCCGGTGTCGCCGAGGGCCACGATGCGTTCGGCCTCGGTGGGCGACAGCTCACCAAATAGTGTGTCGAGCTTGTCACCCCACACCATCCGCGCACTGGCCATCAACCGTGACGGGTCCGCCAGATGGCGGGCGCCCTTCTCGTGTACGACGATCTGCGCGGACGGGAAGAACTTGGCGATGTCGCCCACGCCACCGGCGTGATCCAGATGAATGTGCGTCACCACGACGGTGGCCAGGTCCTCCGGGCCGACACCGAGCGAGGCCAGCGCATCGCGCACCACAGGGGCCGAGGTCGAGGTGCCCGTCTCCACGAGGCACGGCCGATCCCCCAAAATCAGATAGCCGGCCGTGATACCCGTGTATCCAGCCATTTTGGTGTCGATCTCATAGACGTCGCCACCCAACGCGGTGATGTTATCCACAGGAACTCCCGAGCCTCCAGCAGCTGTCCCCAGAACGGCATTCCAGCCGATCCGGCCTCCTCCTCATCGTAGATAGTGATCTCCACCAGAGCACCGATAGGAGGACGACAGTGGACCGAAACGAAGTCCTGCTGGTAGGCCGGCTGTCGGCGGGGGTCGAGGAGCACTCCTTGCCCAGCGGCGACACCGTGGCGAAGTGGCGCATCATCGTGCGCCGCCGCCGCAACCGACGCGGAGCCGCACTGACCGACAGCATCCCGTGCGTCACCTTCGACCCGGAGACGGCGGCCACAGTTCGCGGCCTCAAACCCCGCGACTACATGGAGGTGACCGGATCCTTCCGCTGCCGTGTCTTCGGCCCGTCCGCGGCCAAGATCTGGCGGTATGAGGTGGAGGTGAGCTCCGCCAGACCGTACGAAGCTGACGTTCCCCTCCCCAGCGACCTTCCGGACAGCCCCACCTACAGCGCTCACGGAAGCCTCGCCGCCCTGATCCCCCGCCAAGTGGTCTACCTCGCCCCAGCAAGCTGACCCACCGGGCGCGGAGGGTTGGCGTGCGCGGAGACCGCCGGAGCCTCGCCCGGTCGTGGACAGCGCCCTCTCGTGGGGTGGCGGGCCGGCCTGTCGCGGGCGTGGATTTCCTCGGCCGTCCGTCGACGGAGAGCACGAAACTGGCCGCCGCGGTCAGCGGTGGTGCTCGCGGTCATCACGTGGAGTCGTTCCGCCGGGCCGCGCTCGCTGGCGGGTGGCTGCGCTGGCCATTGATCGGGGCTGTCCGTGGCTGGGCGGTCGTGCTGGGTGTTGCACCGTTCCGTGAGCCCCGCAGCCCACGGGTGGTTCTCGCAGGAGCCGCTGTGCAGCGCTTTATGGACGGCGGGGACGTCCTTACGCTCGCCGCGCAGACGGCGGACGTCGGCGGTCGTGAAGAATCATGCGCCGCGGTTGGGAGGAGACGGCTGCGTCAGTCGATGGCGAACGTACGGA
The DNA here is from genome assembly GCF_053590415.1 of Nonomuraea sp. NPDC003201. NCBI lineage: Bacteria > Bacillati > Actinomycetota > Actinomycetes > Streptosporangiales > Streptosporangiaceae > Nonomuraea > Nonomuraea sp. NPDC003201. The sequence goes on along the minus strand of NZ_JBSFTC010000164.1, from coordinate 18,558 downwards.
GGACCAGGCCGGTCCTGGGCTTCGGACCGAAGGAGGTGGACTTGCGGGGGACTCGTTCGCCGCCCGCAGCGACGGCCAGTACGTCGTCGACCGCGAGCGGCTTGAGGAGCACTGCGGTGCCGCCGGTGCGGATGGCCAGTCGCACCGCGGCGTCCGTGTCGTGATGGACGATGCGTACGGCCTGCTCGTCATCGCGCATGCCCCACACCTTGGGCAGGACGAACTCCGTGAGGATGGAGGTATTGAGGGAGTTCCAGCGCTCGGAGTGGTCGGGCGGCATGGCGCGGGCGAGCTGCACCGGGTCGGGGTTGGTGAGCAGGTGCGTGCCGCCCTCCCCGCCGAGCAGGAAGGCCGGCTCCGCAGCCTCCTTCAGGGCGGCCAGGCCCTGCGCCAAGTCGTCGAAGTCGTGAACGCGCCACGCGCCCCTGGCCTTGGCGACCGCCTCGGCGAGGGGGAGCCCGGGGATCACGCGGTGGATGGCCTGCAGATTGGGCGGGTACGCGGTGGAGTCGACGAGCAGGGCCAGCCCGAAGTCCCACGGCCCGACCACGGGTTCCGGCGTCGAGCGGCCGCCGCCTGAGCGCCCAGATCCGGCCTTGTCGGCGACACCATCGGTCCCGGAGACCTGGGGGATGTCAGGGATCGGCGGCTTCCTATCCTGATCGAGGTTCCCGCTGGGGGAAGAAGTCTGTGATTCCGAAGGGATGGCGGGATGAGGTGGTTGAGCCGCTGGTTCGACGTCAGAGGAAGCCGACGGGGTCTCAGCCGTGGCGTCGGGTCGAGTTGCTGAGGTGATGGCGGGCTGCTCGGCTTCTCGAGTGGTCGCTGGAGGCGTGGTGGTGCGGAGCGGGTGGGTCTTGGGGACGGCCACCGGTTCTGCCTCTACGGCGGTGGATGACAGCGCCTTTGAGACGCTGGATGGTTCTGGCTCCAGAGCAGTGGGTGGCTGGGTCTTGGAGGTGGTGGACGGTTCTGCGTCCTGAGCGCCAGGTGACTCGGTCTTTGAGGCAGGCCGGGAGAGGTGGGCTTCTGACGTGGCGGTGCGCGGTGGAGACGGCTGCGTCTGTGGGATGTCGAATGGTTCCGGTCTCGTGGCGGTGGCGACCGGCTGCTCGGGCTGGGCCGAGCGGTGGGTGGCGTGCTCCTGGCGTTGGAGGACGCGGTACGTCGCATACCGGTGGTGGCCGTCGGCGATCAGGGCTTGGCGGTCGTGGAGGTCGGCGTTTATCGCGTTGATCTCGGATGTGTCCGTGATGGCCCACAGGCGATGCGTGAGGCCGTCCTCAGTGCGGGCGGACACGAGGGGGCGCCGTTCCGAGGCCACCTCGTCCACCAGGCGAGTGGCCGTGCCGTTGTCGCCGTTGTAGAGGAGGAAGATGGGTTCGAGGTTGGCCTGCGTGGTGCTCATGAGGGCGAGCCGGTCGGTGATGGGGCCCGGCATGACGTCCTCGTGAGGGAGGATGATGCGCTGCCCCGGATCGGCCAGGCCCACGTCGCCGATCAAGCCGCGTTGCAGCACGTTCGGCCCGCTCTGCTCGTACACGTAGAGCGCCGGAACGTCGTCCGGCACCAGGACACCCGTGTCCAGCCAGGCTCTCAACGTGTCCCGCGCCTTGGCGTAGCGGGTTTCAAGCCCGGCGTCGGACGGTGTGGGAGGAACGGACGCCTGCTGCTGCGTGGTGGTCGGCTCGCCGTCAGCCGACGGGCGGTGGGGTGCGGTGCTGGGTGTTTGGTTTGGTTCCTGTTGCCGATGGGGGGCTGGTGGTTTGACGGAGGAATCGCCTCGGGGGGAGCGGGGAAGGATGAGTCGGACGACGTTGTTCGGATGGGAGTCCAGGAGGGCGTCCACGTCGGCGTCGGAGATCAGGTCGTATGGCGGGGAGGTCACCTTGGCGGGATCTTCGACGGCGAAACGTACCCCTCGGAAGGGTCGCAGCACCAGCCCGTCCGGCATCGGCAGTTCAGGAGTCCCCATACCGGGCATGCTCCCATAAATGCTTGTCCCTCCCGGAAGTCGCCCCATGGTTGCAGCCCGTGCCCGTTTCGTAGCAGGGCGAAGCGGGTCCGTCGTTCAGCGATGAAGGAGTCCCCACGCATGGCCCACGATGGAAACGTTCAGAACGAGAATTCAGGTGCTCCCGGGGGCGGTGTTTACGATTGGTATCAGCGTGGGGTGAGATTGCTGAAAGAGGGCAGCCCGGCTGCCGCTGCCGCGTTGCTGGAGCGCGCTGCCGCGGCTGAACCCGCATCGCGCAGCATTCTGGAGGCGTTGGCTCGGGCGCAGTTCAATTCACGGCAGTACGCGGAGGCTGCTGCTAGTTTCCGGCAGATCGTGAATGCTAATCCGGCCGAGGATTATGCCTATTTTGGGTTGGGGTTGTCGCTGTGGCGGACCGGGGATGTGGAGGGGGCCCAGGAACCTCTGGCCATCGCGGTGGCCATGCGGCCGGATGAGCGGCATTATGTGTCGGCTTTGAAGAGTGTTCGCGCTACCTTGCGAGCTCGTCGCGAAATGTAGTCGGAGGACGTGGGGGGTCGGTGAGCCGCCCTGGTCTCTTGTGGTCGTCTTCTTTGGCTGTCTGAGCTATGTGGTACTGGGTGTGGGATGCGTGTTGAGCGATGCCTTGCGTTGTTCCGGCAAGGGTTCGGTGCTTGAGTCGGCCTGGTGTGTGAGTGGGCGGTAGGCGGCGTTCTTGTCGTCCTCGTGCGGGATCGAGTGGTCGGCAATGGCGTCGCGCTGTTCGGCGGTTGGCGATGGAGCGGGGGCGTCGGTCATGTCTTGTGGTGCGGGGGCGGGCGTGGTGGGCCGTGAGGTTGGCATTGGGTGATCTCGTGGCGCCCGGCGCGGGTGAAGACTGCTCCGGTTTGCAAGCTGGGGTTGGTGGTTGTGGGACACCACTTGTGCGATCGGCGGTGTGGAGAGCTGGCCTCCCGGTGCCGACGATGGTGAGCAGACTGGCGATGTAGCCAGGGTGGGTTGCGAAGCTTAGGTGGGCTGTGGGGTGGGTGTGTTTGGGCTGCGAGGAAGGGCCGCTGGCTCAGTCGGCTCGACAAGGCGGCCGTGAGTGCGGCGGTTGCGGCCGTTGTGATGAGGGCGTTGGTCGGTGTGAGCGTGGGATCTGAACTTGGCTGCCTTGCGCATGTAGGGATGGATGTCCCTGCCTATGCGCGCGGGGTGTGGAGGTGGGTGTCCACGTGCATGGGCGGTGGGCGTGGAAATGGTCGGCCCTTGTGTGGGTGAGGGTTGCGGCGGCGCTAAAGTCGCACGCGGCGTGAGAGTCAAACGGGGAGAGGCACTGTGCTGATCGACGGCTATGACACCCTGCTGCTCGACCTCGACGGTGTGGTCTATCTGGGCAGCCATGCGGTGCCGGGGGCGCCGGCGGCGTTGGAGGAGGCTCAGCGGCGTGGGGTGCGGCTGGCGTACGTCACCAACAACGCCTCTCGTACACCTGCTGCCATCGCCACTCACCTTCGCGAGCTTGGGGCGCCGGCCTCGGCTGACGACGTGGTGACTTCGGCTCAGGCCGCTGCCCGGTTGGTCGCCGAAAGGGTGGCGCCTGGGTCGAACGTGCTCGTCGTCGGAGGGTCCGGGTTGCGGTTGGCCCTACGGGATCGGGGGCTTCGGCCGGTTTCTACCGCCGCCGAGTCGCCTGTTGCCGTGGTGCAGGGGATCGCCCCCGGGCTGTCGTATGGGCTGCTGTCGGAAGGGGCGCTGGCGGTGCGGCAGGGGGCGTTGTTCGTGGCCTCCAACGGGGACAGCACGATGCCTACCGGGCGAGGGGAGTTGCCGGGGAACGGGGCGATGGTTCGGGTGATCGCGACGGCTACCGGGGTTGAGCCGGTTTATGCGGGTAAGCCTGATCCGCCGTTGCATCGGGAGTCCATGATCCGTACGGGGGCGCGGCGGCCGTTGGTTGTGGGGGATCGGCTGGACACCGATATCGAGGGGGCCTCCAACGCGGGGGTTGAGAGCCTGCTGGTGTTGACCGGGGTGGCTACGCCTGTCGATGTGCTGACGGCGGGACCGCGTCATCGGCCCACCTATATCGGTGAGGATCTGCGTACGTTGCTGGAGTCTTATCCCGAGGTGCGGGATGGGGCTTGCGGGGGGTGGCGGGCTCGGTGGCAGGACGGCGTGCTGCGGCTCGATGGCGACGGGAGCCGGATTGACGGGCTGCGGGCTGCCTGCGACGCGGCGTGGGCCGTGGCTGGGGAAGGGCGGGTCGAAGAGGACGCTGTGAAGCCCGTGCTGGATCGTCTGGGCTGAGGTTCGCGAAGGCTGGGCCACCGTTGAGGGTGCGCCGGTCCCGCTGAAGTGCTGCCGGGTTGAGGCAGGCGGGTGGATCTGGCGCAGGGGTGTTGGGTGGTTGAAGCTGCCTCTCGCTGCCTCTCGCTGCCGCTGCTGCCGCTGCTGTGGTCCCCGTCCTTGTCCCCGCCGCTGCCGTGGTCGTCGGCACCGCTGCTGCCGTGGTGGCTGCTGCTGGACGGGTGGACTGGCTCGGATGTCTCCGCTGCGTGCCGTCGCCGGGATTGGGGTGGCGGCGGTGGGTGTGGGGCTGGTTGGCGTTGGGGGCGTGTGCGGCCCTGCTGGGGGTGCGGGCTGGGAGCCGGTGAATCTGCTCAGGGCTGGCTGGCGTTGGGGGTTGTGCTGCCGCCGGGGTTGCGGGCAGGGAGGCGGTGAGTCTGCTCGGGGCTGGTTGGTGGTGCCTGCCCCCGCTTGCTGCTGCGTCGCTGCTGCTGGACGGGCCGGTGTTGGCGACCTGATGTCTCGGCTGCGTGGTGTTGCTGGGGTTGGGGCGCGCGGGGTGGAGTTGGCGTCAGGGGTGGGCTGGCAGCAGGTGGTGCCATCGTGGCGACTATGCCGGTCGCGGTCGGTGGTCGTCAGGTGGTCTGCTTCGTTCGGGAGGGCGGGCAGACGGAGGGAGGACGGGCAGGGGCCTCAGAGGCGGTGAGTGGTGAGCCGCCCTTGGGGGCGGCTGGGGAGGGTTGGGGTCGTGTGCGGGCCCGAGGGCAGGGCGGCCAGTTAGCTGGGCAGGGTGGCTGGTTCGTTGGTTGGGGTGGCGGGTTCGTTGGGGTGGGGTGATGGGCTTGTTGGGGTGGCGATGGGTTTGTTGGGGTGGGGTGGTGGGTTTGTTGGGTGGGCGGGTTCCGTTAGAGGAGTCTGCGGAGGCGGAGGAGGTCGCCGAAGCTGGCGTCGACCTTCACTCGTCCCCCGAGGAGCGCGCGAGCGAGATCCAGCTCCCCGTCCACCAGAGCGATCAGGTCGTCGCTCGCGATCGTGAGCTTGACGTCCGCCGGCTTGCCGTCCGATGGTGGACGCTCGGTGAACGGGTCGAGCCCTCCGTGGTGCAGTCGGCCGTAGAAGATCACGTCGAGGTCGGGAACCCGGCAGCTGACCGTCCGCTCGACCACGTGCTTGGCACGATCCTGCTCGTCGATCTCGTCGAACTGGGCGACGAGCTTCACCAGTGCCGCCCGGCACTCCTCGACGCTTGCCATGATGCGTATCCTTTCATTTCCCTTTGCGGACGGTAGCGTTCCACATCAGTAGCACCCCTGTATGAGCTTCAACGCGTGACACGCCTGCCAAGGTCCCGGGCGCTCGCGGGAGGCGTTACGGTCGAGTCATGAGTGAGCTGCCGGAGGAGACCGGCAACGAGGGGGTCGATGCCATCGTGGCCGGTCTGGGCCGCCTTGGCGAGCTGCCGGTGAGTGAGCACGTTCAGGTCTTCGACGAGGCGTTCTCCGGGCTCGAGTCCACGCTGGCCACCGCAGTGGAAGAGCAGTGAGCCGGCGGATCCGCCTCGACAGCGAGCTGGTACGCCGGGGCCTGGCCAGGTCGCGCGAGCAGGCCGCGCAGCTCATCGAGGCCGGCCGGGTCAGCGTCGGGGGCCAGGCGGCGCGCAAGCCCGCCACCCAGGTCGAGACCGCCTCCGCCATCGTGGTGGCCGAGTCGGAGGACGGGCCCGACTACGTTTCGCGAGGAGCGCACAAACTGCTCGGCGCGCTCGAAGCGTTCGAGAACCTGAGCGTGGAGGGCCGGCGGTGCCTCGACGCGGGCGCCTCCACCGGCGGGTTCACGGACGTGCTGCTGCGCCGCGGCGCCGGTCACGTGCTCGCCGTGGACGTGGGATACGGCCAGCTGGCCTGGTCGCTGCGTACCGATGAGCGGGTGACGGTGATGGAGCGCGTCAACGTACGCGACCTGACCCCCGAGATGGTCGGCGAGCCGCCCACGCTGGTCGTGGGCGACCTGTCGTTCATCTCGCTGCGGCTGGTGCTGCCCGCTCTGGCCTCGGTCGCCGCGCCGCGGGCCGATTTCGTGATGCTGGTCAAACCGCAGTTCGAGGTGGGCAAAGACCTCGTCGGGGCGGGTGGGGTCGTGCGCGATCCCGAGTTGCGCAGGCGTTCGGTGAGCGATGCCGCCGCCAAGGCCCGGGAGCTGGGGCTGACCGTGCGCGGTGTGACCGCCAGCCCGTTGCCGGGACCATCGGGAAATGTCGAATATCTGCTCTGGCTGGGCAAAGGGGAGGGCGAGCCAGCTGTCGCCGACCTCGAAGCCGAGATCCAACGTGCCGTCGCGGAAGGGCCGCAATGAAACGGACCGTGCTGGTCGCCGTACACACCGGGCGTGACGCCGCAGTCGAGAGCGCTCGCCTGGTCATCAACCGGCTGGTGGACGCCGGAATCAACGTCAGGGTGCTCGAGACCGAGTACGCCGAGGTCGGCTGCGGCGGCGTGGAGACGGTGCCCGGAGACCCGGGCGCGGTCAAGGACGCCGAGGTCATGATCGTGCTCGGTGGCGACGGCACGCTGCTGCGCGCGGCCGAGCTGACCAAGCCGGCGGGCACGCCGCTGCTGGGGGTCAATCTCGGGCATGTCGGGTTCCTGGCCGAGGCGGAGGTCGCCGACCTGGCCGAGGCGGTCGACAGCGTCGTGGCGGGTCGCTACGACGTCGAGGAGCGCATGACCATCGACGTTCTCGCCAGGCAGAACGGCCGGGTGATCGCCGACACGTGGGCGCTCAACGAGGCGACCGTGGAGAAGCAGGAGCGCATGCTCGAGGTGGTCGCCGAGATCGACGGCCGCCCCCTGTCGCGGTGGGGGTGCGACGGCGTGATCTGCGCCACCCCGACGGGCTCGACGGCCTATGCTTTCTCGGCGGGCGGGCCCGTCGTGTGGCCGGAGGTGGAGGCGCTGCTCATGGTGCCCATCAGCGCGCACGCGCTGTTCGCCAGGCCGTTGGTGGTCTCGCCGCGTTCCACGCTGGCCGTCGAGATCCTGCCCGAGACGCCGGGCGGCGTCCTGTGGTGCGACGGGCGGCGCCGCTTCGAGTTGCCGTCGGGCTCGCGGGTCGAGGTACGCAGAGGCGCCGAGCCCGTACGCCTGGCTCGGCTGCACGGCGTGGAGAACAGCGGCGCGCCGTTCACCGACAGATTGGTCGCCAAGTTCGAGCTTCCTGTTCAGGGCTGGCGCGGAAGGGTGCGACCCTGAGTCAATGGAGGCGGGACCGCGTAGGATCGCCTGGGCACACGTTGGCACACGTGTTCGGAGACGGCGCGGGTGACCATCAGACACGGCAGTGAACGGGAGTGGGCAGTGCGACCAAGGGTCGAGGAGGTCCGCATCCAGGGGCTCGGCGTCATCGACGAGGCCGTGCTCGAGCTTTCGCCGGGCTTCAACGTGGTCACCGGCGAGACCGGCGCGGGCAAGACGATGGTCGTGACCGGGCTCGGGCTGCTGTTCGGCGGCCGGGCCGACCCCTCGCGCATCCGTCCGGGGGCCGATCGGGCGCGCGTCGAGGGCACGCTGGTCATCAAGACGGACGGGCGCGTCTCCCAGCAGGTCGAGGACATCGGCGGCGAGGTCGAGGACGGCGAGCTGATCATCTCGCGCACCGTCTCGGCCGAGGGCAGGTCCAGAGCCTGGCTCGGCGGGCGCACCGTGCCCGTCGGCACCCTGACCTACCTCGCCGACGACCTGGTGGCCGTGCACGGGCAGATGGACCAGCAGCGGCTGCTCCAGCCGGCCAGGCAGCGTGCGTCGCTCGACCGTTATGCCGGAAACGAGCTGGTCAAGCCGCTGCGGGCGTACTCGCAGGCGTACAAGCGGCACAAGCAGGTCGGCGCGCTGCTCGAGGAGCTGACCACCAGGGCCAGGGAGCGGACGCAGGAGGCCGACCGGCTGCGGTTCGGGCTGGAGGAGATCGAGAAGGTCGACCCCAAACCGGGCGAGGACACCGAGCTGCGCGGCGAGGAGGAGCGGCTCTCGCACGCCGACGCGCTGCGCAGCGCCGCCACCACCGCGCACACCGCGCTGCTCGGCGACCCCATGGAGGCGGCGGGAAGCCCCCACGACGTGGTCTCGCTGCTCGGCGAGGCGCGTACGGCCGTGGAGGCCGTACGCGACTTCGACCCCCAGCTCGCCTCCGTGGCCGACCGGCTGGCCGAGGCCGGCTACCTCATCTCCGACGTGGCCACCGACCTGGCGGCCTACGCGGAGTCGATCGAGGCCGACCCGGCGCGGCTGGCGGCGGTGCAGGAGCGCCGCTCCGTGCTGTCCGGGCTGATCAGGAAATACGCGGAGGACAGCGCGGGTGTCCTGGCCTGGGCACAGCAGGCCGCCACGCGGCTGGCCGAGCTGGAGGGCGATGACGAGCGCATCGAGGAGCTGACCCGCGAGCACGAGGAGCTGACCGCGCGGCTCACCGATATGGCCGCCGAGCTCACCAGGGTGCGCGAGAACGCCGCCGAGCGGTTCGGCCGGGCCGTGACCGAGGAGCTGACGGCGCTGGCCATGCCCCATGCCAGGGTCGTGGTGCAGCTCAGCCAGAGCGAGGAGTTCGGCCCCGAGGGTCGCGACGAGGTGGAGCTCCGGATGGCCGCCCACCCCGCCGCGCCGCCGCTGCCGCTCAACAAGGGCGCCTCCGGCGGCGAGCTGAGCCGGGTCATGCTCGCGATCGAGGTGGTGTTCGCGGGGGCGGACCCGGTGCCGACGTTCGTGTTCGACGAGGTGGACGCGGGGGTCGGCGGCAAGGCCGCGGTCGAGATCGGGCGCCGGTTGGCCAGGCTCGCCCGCACCGCGCAGGTGATTGTGGTCACTCACCTGCCGCAGGTCGCCGCGTTCGCCGACCAGCATCTGGTGGTCGAGAAGGCCAGTGACGGCAGTGTCGTGCGCAGCGGCGTGGTCACGCTCGACCACGAGGGCAGGGTACGCGAGCTCTCCCGCATGCTGGCGGGCTTGGAGGACTCCGAATTGGGCAGAGCCCACGCGGAAGAACTCCTGGGGCTGGCCGCGGCAGACAGGTGATCCTGGGTGACATAGTGGACACGCCGCGTCATGCGTGGCCTCTGCGCTGTTTCGCTCTGGCAGGATGGTCTTGATGAAGGTTCCGGGAAGCAAGATGCCGGGCCTCCGCGGCCGGAAGGTCGGAGACCTTCCAGGTGTAACGGCAGTGGCGAGAATCGACCGGCGGACCAAGAGGCTGACAAAGCGCCTCCAGCCCGGGGAAATTGCGATTATCGACCACGTTGACGTTGACCGGGTCAGCGCGGAGGCGCTCGTCGCATGCGGTGCCGCAGCGGTGGTGAACATCGCCTGCGGTATCAGCGGCCGCTACCCCAACCTGGGGCCCCAGATTCTGCTCGAAGCGGGCGTGCCGTTCGTCGACAACGTCAATCAAGAGCTGTTCGAACGCGTCAAGGACGGTGACGTCGTACGCGTCAGCGACGGCGTGGTCTACCTCGACGACGACATCGTCGGCAAGGGCAGCGAGCAGACCGTCGAGGCCGTCGAGTCGGCCATGGCCGAGGCCCGCGCCGGGCTCGCCGTGCAGATCGAGGCCTTCGCCGTCAACACCATGGAGTACGTCCGCGGTGAGGGCAAGCTGCTCATCGACGGAGTCGGCGTACCTGAGATCCGCACCCCCATGGAGGGCAGGCATGTCCTCATCGTGGTGCGCGGGTATCACTACAAGGAAGACATCGCCACCCTTCGCCCCTACATCCGCGAATACCGTCCCGTCCTTGTCGGCGTCGACGGCGGGGCCGACGCGCTCATGGAGGCCGGCTACCTGCCCGACGTGATCGTGGGCGACTTCGACTCCGTCTCCACCAAGGCCCTGACCTGCGGCGCCGAGCTCGTCGTACACGCCTACCGCGACGGCAGGGCGCCGGGCCTGGAGCGCGTCCACCAGCTCGGCCGCGAGGCGGTGATCTTCCCTGCCACCGGCACCAGCGAGGACATCGCGATGCTCCTGGCGGACGACAAGGGCGCCGAGCTGATCGTGGCCGTGGGCACCCACGGGACGCTGGAGGAGTTCCTCGACAAGGGGCGCCCGGGCATGGCCAGCACGTTCCTCACCCGGCTGATCATCGGCAGCAAGCTCATCGACGCCAAGGGCGTGAGCAGGCTCTACCGCAGCCGCATCTCCACCCCGCAGCTGCTCCTGCTCGTGATCACGGCGCTCATCGTGATGAGCGTCGCGCTCTTCCTCTCACCGATCGGCCAGACCTGGCTGAACGGTCTGCAAGATGCCTGGAACGCCTTCATCTTCTGGCTGGTCGGACTTTTCTCGTGATCGATTTTCGCTACCACCTCGTCTCCATCGTCGCGATCTTCCTGGCGCTCGCGGTGGGAATCGTGCTGGGCACCACGCTGCTGCAGGAGCCCGCGGTCAAGTCGGCGCAGGAGGTGGCCGCCCAGCTCACCAAGTCGAAGGAGGAGCTGCGGACGCAGCTCGACGCGCTCCAGGGCCGCGAGGCCGGCAACGACGCGCTCATCACCGCCCTGACGCCGGACCTGGTGGCGGGTGACCTGGCGGGCCAGCGGGTGCTCCTCGTCGAGACGCCCGGCTCCAGCACCACCGTTCGCGAGGCCGCGCAGCAGGTGCTCACGCAGGCGGGCGCGGAGATCTCCGGACGGGCCTCGCTGACGGAGAAGTTCTTCGACCCCAAGGGCGTCGGCGTGCTGGACGGCCTGGTCAACCAGCTCAAGCCGGCCAACATGATCTTCCCGGCCACGGCCACCTCCTGGGACCGGGCCGCCATGCTGCTCTCGGCCGCCTTCGTCACCCCCGACCAGGCGCAGGCCAACACCCCCAACCCGGCCACCACCGATGTCGTCAGCTCCTTCGAGACGGGCGGGCTGCTCACCACGGACGGCGACCCGGTCAAGCGGGCCACGCTCGCCGTCATGCTCGCGCCGGAGAAGCCGTACGAGGGCGAGAGCGCCGAGGTCCAGGCGGGCGCGCTCGTCTCCGTGGCCGGTGGGCTCGACCTGGCGGGCAAGGGCACGGTGCTGGCCGGGACCGTCGCGACTCCCGCCGCGCCCGGCGACCCGATCGCCGCCCTGCGCGACGACGGCGAGGTCTCCAAGAGGGTCAGCTCGGTCGATACCGCCGACATGCCCGCGGGCCGGGTCGCGATCGTCTACTCTCTCCGGGAGCAGCTCAACGGGCGTGCCGGCCAGTACGGCATCGGCAAGGGCGCCTCGGCGATGCTGCCCACGGTGACGACCGCCACTCCGTCCCCCACCACCCAGTCAGGGAGCTGACATGCCTGCCACCCAGGCCCGTGGCCTCCTCTACGCGCTCGCCGGTGCCGCGATCGGCGCCGCGGCCGCGCGGGTCGCGTACGCCGCGTTCACCCGCAACAAGCCGGCCGACCTGAGCGGCCGCTGGACGCGCAAGAACCACCGCGGCGAGCCCATCACGCTGCTCGAAGGCCCCGCGTTCGTGGCCGGTGCGAGCACGGCGGCCGCGCTCACGCCCGGCCTGCCGGGGCGGTTGCGCCTGGCAGCGCTCGTCGCGGGCGCGGGCAGCGGCGCGCTCGGCGCCTACGACGACCTGTACGGCACCACGTCGTCCAAGGGCTTCAAGGGCCACCTGACCGCACTCGCCCGAGGCGAGGTCACCAGCGGCGCCGTCAAGATCCTCGGCATCGGCGCCACCGGGCTCGGCGCCGCCGCCCTCGTCTCGCAGGGACCGGTCGACACCCTGGTCAACGGCGCCGCCATCGCCGGCGCCGCCAACCTCGCCAACCTCTTCGACCTGCGCCCCGGCCGGGCCATCAAGGTGGGCCTGCTGACCGGCGGCCCGCTGCTGGCCGCCTCCCTCTTCCGCGACTCGCCCGCTGCCGCGGCGCTGGCCGCCGTGCCGCTGGGGGCCGCCGCGGCGCTGCTGCCGGACGACCTCGGCGAGCGCGCCATGCTCGGCGACGCCGGGGCCAACTCCCTGGGCGCCCTGCTCGGGCTCGCCGCCGTCACCAAGCTGGGCCGTCCGGGCCGCTACGTCCTGCTGGGCACCGTGGTGGCGCTGACCGCCGCCGCGGAGAAGGTCAGCTTCACCAAGGTCATCGCCGGCAACCCCGTGCTCAACCGCCTCGACATGCTCGGCCGCCGTCCGGTCGACCCTGTGTGACCGCTCGCTTGTCGGTACGACCTGCCAGGATGTTCTGCGTCGGCGCGATCGGGCGCGGGGCTGGGGAGGCCGGGTGGCAGTGGTGACGGCGCGAGGGGTCGCGGGCGGCGCCATGCTCATCGGGGCCATCACGGTGCTGGCACGCGTCGCCGGGTTCGCCAAGCAGTACGCCTTCGCCCAGACGGTGGGGACCAACTGCCTCTCGACCGCCTACATGACGGCCAACCAGATCCCCAACATCGTGTTCGAGGTGGTCGTCGGCGGGGCCCTGGCCGGGATGGTCGTGCCGGTGCTCGCCGCCCGGTCCTCGGACGACGACCGGGAGACCGGCGAGCGGGTGGGGTGGATCAGCTCGGCGCTGCTGACATGGGTGGTCGTGGTGCTCGTCCCGCTGGCCGTGCTCACCGCGCTGTTCGCCGGGCCGGTCATCGGGCTGTTCTTCGGCTCCCCGATCAAAGGGTGCGACATGGGCGCGGTGACGGCGGTCGCCACCCGGATGCTGGTCGTCTTCGCACCCCAGATCCCTCTTTACGGCGTCGCCGTCGTGCTCTACGGCGTGCTGCAGGCGCACAAGCGCTTCGCCGGGCCCGCGGGCGCGCCCCTCGTGTCCAGCATCGTGGTCATCGTGGCCTACCTGCTGTTCGTGCCGCTCAGCGGTGGCGACAGCAACCCGAAGCCGCTGTTGGGCCCGGCCGAGCTTGCGCTGTCGCTGGGGACCAGCCTGGGGGTGCTGTCCCTGGTGCTGGCCGTGCTCGGGCCCACGGCCCGGCTGGGGTTGAGGTGGCGGCCCACCCTGCGGTTCCCCGAGGGGGTGGCCGGGCAGGTGCGCCGGCTCGCCTTCGCCGGGATCGCCGCGCTCCTCGCCCAGCAGGCCGCCACGATCGTGGTGCTGGTGCTGTCCAATCACGCGATCGGCAACGGCGCCATCGTCGTCTACAACTACGCGTGGGCGATCTACCTGGTGCCGTACGCGGTGCTGGCCGTGCCCATCGCCACCAGCGCGTTCCCCCGGCTGTCCGCGCAGGCCGGCGAGCCGCGGGCGTTCGCCGAGCTGGCGGCGCGCACCACGCGGGCCGTGGTGCTGGTGTCCGGGCTGGCCGCCGGGGTGCTGGCCGCCGCGTCGGGGCCGGGAGCGGTGGTGTTCCTCGGGATCAAGACCCAGGTGGACCCGTCCGAGCTGGCCCACGCCATCGCGCTGTTCGCGCCGGGCCTGGTCGGATACGGGTTGATCGCTCACCTGAGCCGGGTCCTCTACGCGGCCGGCCGCGGCCGGGAGGTCGCCATCGGGACCGTGACGGCCTGGGTGGTCGCGACGGTCGCGCAGGCGGTCTTCGCGCTGGCGCTGCCCGGGGGGTGGAAGATCGGCGGCCTGGCGCTCGGCATGAGCGTCGGCATGAGCGTGGGCGGGGCGCTGCTGCTCGGCTCCGTGGTTCGCACCCGGGGGAGCGCGGCGGTGGCGGGCCTGCCCCGGGCGGCGGCCGCGGCGGCCGGGGGTGGTTTCCTGGGCTACCTGGCAGGGACCGGCGTGGTGGGGCTGGTCGGGGCGAGCGGCATCTGGCCCAACGTGGGGGCCACCGTCCTGGCCGCCGCCGTCGCGCTCGTGGTGGGGGCCGTGGTCGTGGCCCTGGTCGATCGCGCCGACGCCGAAGCCGTGGCCGGGCTGCTGCGCCGGGGCGGGCGGGGTTGAGAGCAGGCGGGCTCGGGCGGGCGGGGTTGAACGGGCGGGGTTGAGCAGGCGGGGTTGAGCGGGCCGGGCTGAGCGGGCCGGGTTGAGCGGGCCGCTCTGTGGCCCGGCGGTCGGGAGCGGCGAGGAAGGAGCGGGTTGTGCGGGTGGCTTTCGTGCTGGGCACCACGTCCGGCGGCACCGGGAGGTATGTCCGGATGCTGGTCGAAGGGCTGGTGCGGCGCGGGCATCAGGTGGCCGTCATCGGGCCGCGCAGCGTCGAGGAGCAGTTCTCCTACGGTCGTGCCGGGGCGCGGTTCGCGGCGGTGGCCGTCTCGGACCGGCCGCACCCCGCGAACGACCTGCGCACCGCGCTCGTCATCAGGCGGTTGACCCGGGACGCCGACGTCGTACACGCCCACGGGCTGCGGGCCGGGGCGCTGGCCGCCCTCGGGAAGCGGGGCGGGCCGCGACTGGTGGTCACCCTGCACAACGCGCTGACCGCGGGAGGGTTCGTCGGGCTCGTCTACGGGGTCCTGGAGCGCATCGTGGCGCGGCTGGCCGATCACGTGCTCGTCGTCTCGCCGGATCTCGGTGCGGGCATGGCCCGGCTCGGGGCCCGCGACGTGCGGGCCGCCGTGGTGCCCGCGCCCGGGCTCCGGCCGGTGGCACGCACCCCGCGGCAGGTCCGGGACGAGCTGGGCGCGGGCGACCGGCCGGTGCTGCTGACGATCGCCCGGCTGGCCCAGCAGAAGGGGCTCGAGACGCTGCTCGACGTCGCCGCCGGGCCGTGGCCGTCCGAGCAGCCGTTGTTCGTGGTCGCGGGGGACGGGCCGCTGCGCGGGGAGCTGCAGAGCAGGATCCAGGCCGAGAGCCTGCCCGTGGTGCTGCTGGGCAACCGGGACGACGTGCCCGACCTGCTCGGGGCCGCCGTCGTGCTGGTGATGCCGAGCCGGTGGGAGGGCCAGCCGCTGACCCTCCGCGAGGCGCTCATGTCGGGAACGCCGGCTATAGCATCCGATGTGGGTGGAATTCCAGAAATTTTGGGGGATGCTGGGATCTTGGTTCCACCCGGGGATGTCGAGGCGCTGCGCCGGGCCGTACAGGCGCTCGTAGCTCCCGGAGCTGCGGAAACGCTCGCCGCGGCGGCCGCGCGGCGGGGGCTGGAGATGCCCGGGGACGACGACGCCGTCGAGAGCGTGCTGGCCGTTTACGGTGGTCAAGATCCAAAGGATGATTAGGCCGCGCCGAACGGTTCTCATATACTGCCTGGGTTAGGGAGGGGAGTATCCCTTCGCGACAGCCTCGTCATCACGGTGCAGCCCCGCTCCACGGGGCCCCCGGGGCTGCCGGTCCGCGGATTTCAGCGGGCGGGAGAGACCTCCGGCAATGAGTCGTGCATGCCGGAGGGTCTTGACGTGACTGTACCCGTGTGGGCCTGGATCGCCGTGATCGGCGGTCTCCTTGTCGTCCTCGCCATTGACTTGTGGATAGTCGACCGTGGAGAAGCCCGAGAGTTCTCCATGCGGCAGGCCGGATACTGGGTGACCTTCTATGTCGCCCTCGCCATTGTGTTCGGAGTGCTCCTGTGGGCCACGGTCGGAGGAGACAAGGCCGGTGAGTTCTTCGCCGGCTACATCACCGAATACAGCTTGAGCGTCGACAACCTCTTCATCTTCTTCATCATCATGAGCAGATTCGCCGTGCCACGCCAATACCAGCACAAGGTGCTGCTCGTGGGCATCCTGCTCGCGCTGGTGATGCGCGGTATCTTCATCGCGCTCGGGGCCGCCGCCCTGGAGCGCTTCAGCTGGCTCTTCTACGTGTTCGGCGCCTTCCTCGTCTACACCGCGATCAACCTCATCCGCCAGCACCTCAAGGGCGAGGAAGAGGAGTTCAACGAGAACGTCGTGCTGCGGTGGGTGCGCAGGGCCTTCCCCACCACCGACGGGTACGTCGGCTCCAAGGTCACCGTCAAGATCGACGGCCGGCGCATGGTGACCCCGATGCTCATCGTGATGGTCGCGATCGGAAGCACCGACCTGCTCTTCGCGCTCGACTCGATTCCGGCGATCTTCGGGCTCACCAAGGACCCGTTCATCGTCTTCACGGCCAACGCGTTCGCCCTGATGGGATTGCGTCAGCTCTACTTCCTGCTGGGCGGGCTGCTGCAGCGACTGGTCTACATCAGCTATGGTTTGGCGTTCATCCTGGGGTTCATCGGGGTTAAGCTGATATTGGAGGCGTTGCACGCCAGCCATGTCTCCTGGGCGCCCGAAATTCCCATCTGGGTGTCGCTCTCGGTCATCGGCGCCACCATGGTCATCACCACCGTGGCCAGCCTGATCAAGGCCCGCATCGACGCGCGCAAGGGCGAGGAACCGCACCCGGAGCAGGTCTAGCGAAAAGGGCTTCGAGGCGCTTTGCTTGTGTAGTTGTGCCGTGTAATAGTTGCTAGTTCTGTAACATCACGGCAAAGCGCCCAATCCAGTCACCATCAAAGGTTGTACGTGTCAGACGATTCTGCCAAGTCGAGCCGCGTCAGGCTCGCACGCGGGGTCTCCCCGTGGCTCCTCCCGACGGTGGCCGCGGCGGCCGCCACCGCGCTGCTGACGCGCCGAGACCGGCGCTGGGCGCTCGCGGCGGTGCCGCTGAGCGCACTCACCGGCGGTATGCTCTGGTTCTTCCGCGACCCTGACCGCACTCCCGGCGAGGGACGCATCCTGTCGCCCGCCGACGGCGTGGTGCAGAGCATCGACCCGTGGCCGGACGGCCGCACCAGGGTCGCGATCTTCATGAGCCCGCTGAACGTACACGTCAATCGGGCCCCTCTTGCGGGAAATGTCACCTCCGTGCAGCATGTGGCAGGTGGGTTTCTGCCGGCGTTCAACAAGGACAGCGACCAGAACGAACGCGTGGTGTGGCATTTCGAGACCACGCTGGGCGACATCGAGATGGTGCAGATCGCGGGCGCGGTGGCGCGCAGGATCGTGCCATACGTGAGCAGCGGTGCGAAGGTGGCGCAGGCCGAGCGGATCGGGCTCATCAGGTTCGGTTCGCGCGTCGACATCTACCTTCCCGAAGGGATCTCTCCCGCGGTGTCCGTGGGTGAGAAGACGGTTGCGGGGGTGACCAGAATTGACCGCGGCTGACGCCGGCAGTTGGCAGGCGGATGAGGAAGAACCTCGTGGTCCCGTCGGCAAGGCGTTCCGCCTGTCCGCCGCGGACTCCCTCTCGCTGGGCAACGCGGTCTGCGGGTTCCTCGCGGTGTGCGTGCTGGCCTACTCCGCGATCCAGCAGCTGACGGTCGCCGGCGGTCATTTCACGCCCGTTCCCAG
This sequence comes from Nonomuraea sp. NPDC003201, assembly GCF_053590415.1. Lineage (NCBI taxonomy): Bacteria > Bacillati > Actinomycetota > Actinomycetes > Streptosporangiales > Streptosporangiaceae > Nonomuraea > Nonomuraea sp. NPDC003201. The sequence continues at coordinate 1,136 of NZ_JBSFTC010000164.1, read as the reverse complement.
CTCTTTCGCCACCGCCATCGTGCTGCTGCTCATCGGCGCGACGTGCGACCTGTTCGACGGCCTCGTGGCGCGGCGCTTCCGAGCCTCCGCGATGGGCGCCGAGCTCGACAACCTGGCCGACGTCATCAGCTTCGGGTTCGCGCCCGCGTTCATGGTCGTGATCTGGGGCGGGTTCACCAAGGAGGTGCCGTTCCCGATGGTGGTCGGGGCGGCGGCGGCCGTGCTGGTGGCCGGCGTCGTACGCCTGGCCAGGTTCGCCTGCGTCAAGACCAAGAGCGGCGACTTCATGGGCCTGCCCATCCCCATGGGGGCCATGACCGTGATCTCCATCGTGCTGCTGTTCCAGCCGAGCGTCTGGTCCCTGCTGGCCGTGCTCGCCGTGGCGTGGCTGATGGTCAGCCGGATCGAGTACCCCAAGCCGAAGGGGCAGCTCCTGGCGGGCGTCCTTGGCTGGATCATGGTGAACGTGGCGTTCCTGACCTTCTGGGTGGCCTGGCCCGAGGGCGGCGACATGCCGATCAAGATCGGCGCGAGCATGCAGATCGCGCTCGTGGCGGCGATCCCTCTGCGGGTGCTGGTCTACAAGCGGGAGCAGCGCCGCGAGGCCGAACGTATTAACAACTGACCGGGATTTTTCGTCTTACTTCGGCTTTGATGGAGCCATGTCGGCTACGCCGCGCGAGCACACGCGCACGTACTATCTCGGCAAGCTGGCCGCGGAGCTGGAGCAACGCGGGCTGACGGCCACGCTCCGGCCCTACCCGCCCGTGTTGCGGATCAGCGATCCCGACACGGCGCTGCTGGCGGAGACGGTCGACTGCGTGCCGATGTCCGAAGGATGGTTCTATCGGTGGTCATGGGGCGAGGTCGTCGGCCTGGCCGACGACCCCGCCCTCGCCGCCGACCGCATCCTCCACGTCCTCTCCACCCATCCCTAGGCCCATTTTTACGGCCGTGCACAGTGGGTCGCGTGCCGGTCTTCAAGCCCATTTTTTGCGGCTGTGCACGGTGGGTCGCGTGCCGGTCCTCAAGCCCATCCTGTACGGCTGCGCACGGTGGGCCGCACGCGCCGACGTCAGTGGCCGTCTGTCATGGCCGGTCGTGAAGGCTCACGGGCTGCTCGCCGTGACGACGCG
>NZ_JBSFTC010000163.1:2777-24808 GCF_053590415.1 Nonomuraea sp. NPDC003201 | reverse complement strand
CACTGGCTTTTAACACACTGTTGAGTTCTCAAGAAACGGACGCGTACTTCCTTGCTCAAAACCGTTCCGGTCTTTCGCTCGGAGGCGTTCATTTCATTGTGTCTTTATTCTTTCAGCCGTTCAAGTCCCTGTCAAATTGACCCGACTTGCTCGACCTGCTGGAATTAAGACCTGCCCCGCTTCCGGGACAACCCCTCTAACTTACCAGGCCTTCCGAATCGGTGCGAATCCACCGAAGGGCGACCTTCGAAGTAAGTGGGATTTGCCGGGCGTCTCCGGGAGTCTCTGTGGACTCCCTCGGCCGCCCTGCGCGAAGCAACTCTAGCAGCCCGACGCACCCACTTCGCGCCACTCAGGTAATCACGTGGTTGTTCCCTCACCACGCAACGCCCAAACCTCACCAAGGACACCCAGGTCGGCGCCCCAGCTGTCAAGCCGTCGGCAAGTCATCCGCAATCGCTGCCAGGTACGAAGTACCTACGAGCAGACTGCGCTCTCGGAGGTGCCCGCTATGACCCGCTCGGAGTTCGACGACATCCGTGCCTTCCTCGCCGACGAGGCGACCCATGCCGGAGACCTGCTGAGAATCGCAAGGACCCTGATCGACGACCTCGAACACGCCCGCATGCGCGAGGCCGTACTCCGTACCCACTACCTGCGTCTGCTCACGGCGGCGCGGGCGACGGTGGCGGCCGACATCGCGGACGCGCCCGACCCCATGGCGTTCCTCAAGCACGAGCTGTCCGAGCGCGGCCAGATGCCGGAGGACGGCGAGGCCGTGCAGCGCATCCTGGCGGACGCCCGTACGGCGGCCCTGCTGCTCGCCTGCCTGGAGGAGGCCGTCCCCCAGCGCCCGCGCGGAATGCGCCTGCGCCGGTGCGTCGGCATGAGGCGGACCCTCCCGCATTAGCCGCTGACCCGATGAGCACTCGGCCCATACCCCGCCTTGGCTGACCGGCTGTAAGACTTCGCATATGTGGCAGCGCGGGTTGAACTGGGCGGCAGTCGCACTAGTCGGGATATTTGGCCTGATGTGGGTCGGCATCGTGATTTATGCCGATCAGAGCTCTTCCCTCTGGATGCGGGCCGTGCAGGTGGCCTTCGGGATCCTGCTCCTGGGCTGGGCCGTGCAGCGAGCGGTGGTGATGCTCGTCAAGCCGTCAGCCCACTGCTACTCGGAGGAAGCCGACGGCTGGAACCGGTAGCCCATCCCCGACTCGGTCAGCAGATGCACCGGACGGGCAGGGTCCCGTTCGAGCTTGCGCCGGAGCTGGGCCATGTACTGGCGCAGGTAGTGCGTCTCCTTGAGGTAGGAGTCTCCCCAGACTTCCCGCAGCAGCTGGCGCTGGCTGATCAGCTTGCCCGGGTTACGCAGCAGGATCTCCAGGAAGTGCCACTCCGTGGGCGTCAGCCGTACCCCTCCCGAGATCGTCTTGCTGGAGAGGTCGATCACGTGATCGCCCAGCCGCACCGTGGCGGCCTCCTCCTCGTGCTGGCCCGTGCGGCGGGTCACCGCGCGGACGCGGGCGAGCAGCTCGTCGATGCTGAACGGCTTCGTCACGTAGTCGTCGGCGCCGGCGTCGAGCGCGTCCACCTTGTCGGTGCTGTCCGCGCGCCCGGAGAGGACGATGATCGGCACGGCGGTCCAGCCGCGCAGGCCCTCGATGACCTCCACGCCGTCCAGATCGGGCAGCCCGAGATCGAGGATGACCAGGTCGGGATGCCACTCGGCGGCCTGGCGCAGCGCCGAGCCGCCGTCGGCCGCGACGGCCACCTCGTACTGCCGGGCGGCCAGATTGACGCGCAGCGCACGCAGGATCTGCGGCTCGTCGTCCACCACCAGCACGCGGGTCACGTGTGTCTCCGCAGCGAGACGGTCATGGTCAGTCCCCCTCCGGGCGTGTCCTCCAGCACGAGCGTGCCGCCCATCGCCTCGGTGAGGCCGCGCGAGAGCGCCAGGCCGAGCCCCACGCCCGTGTGACTGGCGCGGTCGCCGAGCCGCTGGAACGGCATGAACACCCTTTCATGCGCTTCGGGCGGAATGCCGGGGCCCCGGTCGATGATGCGGATCTCCACGTTGTCGCCGTGCCAGCTGGCGTTGACGACCACGGGCTCGCCGTCGGGGCTGTAGCGGACGGCGTTCGACATGACGTTGACGAGCACGCGCTCCAGCAGGGCGGGGTCGGCCATGATCTCGGGGACGATGGGCGGGAGGTCGCTGCGGATCTGGTCGCGTAGCGGTCCGAGGTCGTCGATGGCGTGCGGCAGCACGTCCTCGATCGCCACGGGCTCCAGGTTCACGCCGAGCACGCCTGCCTGGAGGCGGCTCATGTCGAGGAGGTTCGCGACGAGCCGGTCCAGCTTGATCAGCGACTCGTCGGCGGTGGCCAGCAGCTCGCCGCGGTCCTCGTCCGACCAGGTCACGTCGGTGCTGCGCAGGCTCTCGACCGCCGCCTTGGCCGAGGCGAGCGGCGTACGCAGGTCGTGGCTGACGGCGGCCAGCAGAGCGGTGCGCATCCTGTCGGCCTCGGCCAGCGGCTCGGCCTGCTCGGCCGCCTCGCGCAGCCGCTGCTCGCGCAGGGCGACCGCCGCCTCCGCCGCGAACGCCTCCAGCACCCGCCGGTCGCTCGCGTCCAGCAGGCGTCCCCGAGCGGCGAGCACGAGCCGTTCGTCGATCACGACGTCGGTGTCGGCCGTACCCGGGCTCGTGCACGGCACGCCGCCCGAGGTCGCGACGATGTGCCAGTCGTCCGTACGCTCCAGCAGGGTCACCGAGCCGAACCCGAACGTCTCCCGCGTCCTGGCCAGCAGCGACGGCAGCGCCGCGTCGCCCCTCAGCACGTGACCCGCCAGCGTGGACAGCACCTCGGCGTCCGCCCGCGAGCGCGCAGCTTCCCTGCTGCGCCTGGCCGCCAGGTCGACGACCGTGCTGACCATGACCGCCACCAGCACGAACGTGGTCAGCGCGAGCACGTTCTGCGGCTCGGCGATCGTCAACGTGTGCAGCGGCGGCGTGAAGAACCAGTTGAGCAGCCCGAACCCGAGCACCGCCGCCGTCAACGCCGGCCACATGCCGCCCACCAGGGCCACCCCGACGACCAGCAGCAGGAACAGCGGGATCTCGCTGGGCAGCGACAGGCCCAGCCGCTGGAGCGCGGCCGTGAGCAGCGGCGGCCCGAGCAGTGCCAGCCCCCAGCCGGACAGCCGCCGCCGGCGCGTCAGCGCGGCGCTCGACCGCGCCCGCCCGCGGCCCGTCCTGGTCGCCTCGTGCGTCACCATGTGCACGTCGATCGGCCCGGACAGCGCCGTCGTCGTCACACCCACGCCACGCGCGACGATCTGCGCGAGCCGTCCTCTTCGCGACGCGCCCAGCACGAGCTGGGTGGCGTTCACGCCACGGGCGAACTCCAGCAGCGCGTGCGGGATGTCGTCGCCGACCACCTGGTGGTAGGACCCGCCGAGGGCCTCGACCAGGGCCCGCTGGTGCACCAGGTTCGCGGGGTCGCCGCCGGAGGTCAGGCCGTCGGCGCTCGTGACGTGCACGGCCAGCAGATCGGCCCCCTTGCTCCTGGCCGCGATGCGCGCGGCCCGGCGGATGAGCGTGTCCCCTTCCGGGCCTCCGGTGAGGGCGACCACCACGCGCTCGCGGGCCTCCCAGGTGCCCGCTATGGCATGGTCGGCGCGATATTGGTCGAGTTGCTCGTCCACCTTGTCCGCCAGCCAGATCAGGGCGATCTCCCGCAAGGCGGTCAGGTTGCCGACGCGGAAGTAGTTGGCCAGCGCGGCGTCGACGCGATCGGGCGGGTAGACGTTCCCGTGTGCCATCCGCCGGCGCAGCGCCTCGGGCGCCATGTCGACGAGCTCGATCTGGTCGGCCCGCCGCACCACCTCGTCGGGCACGGTCTCCCGCTGCGACACGCCGGTGATCTGCTCGACCACGTCGTTCAGGGATTCGAGGTGCTGGATGTTGAGGGTGGAGACGACGTCGATGCCGGCGTCGAGCACTTCGTCGATGTCCTGCCAGCGCTTGACGTTGCGGGAGCCGGGAACGTTCGTGTGGGCGAGCTCGTCGATCAGCGCCACGGTGGGGGCGCGGGCGATGACGGCATCGACGTCCAGCTCGGTGAACGTCGCGCCGCGGTAGGTCATCGTCCGCCTCGGCAGGACCTCGAGTCCGTCGAGCAGGCCGGCCGTCCTGGCGCGGCCGTGGGTCTCGACGAAGCCCACGACCACGTCCTTGCCACGTTCGCGGGCGCGGTGCGCCTCGCTCAGCATGTCGTACGTCTTGCCCACGCCGGGCGCCGCACCCAGATGAACGCGCAGCCTCCCGCGGGACGTGCTCCCCATTCCTCCAGGTTACGGCTGGTACGGCGGCGCGACCCCCCAACCCCAGTGGGGCACGGGAGCCTCGAGCGGAGGCGTGGCGTCCGGCGCGGAGTTGTGCCTGGCCAGCCTGGTGCCCCATTCGACGTAGCCGGCGAACGCCGCCCTGAACTCGGGGTCGTCAGGCAGCCCCACCTCGTCGGCCGCGTCCATGAGGAGATTCACCCACCTGCGGCGCTGGGGCTCGGTGATGGCCTTGCCGAGGTGGTGGCGGAGCATGTTCGGGTAGCCGCCGCGCTCCTTGGTGTACCGGTCGGGGCCGCCGAAGACCTCGCTGAGCCACATCGCCACGTATTTGGGGTGATCGGGGTCCATGTGCGCGAACAGCGGGCCGATCAGGTCGTCCTTGACGACCGTGCGGTAGAACGCTTCGGTCAGCCGCTCGAACGCCTCAGTGCCGCCGGCCCAGTCGTAAAGGGTGGGTTCACTCATGTAATGATGTAATCATTCGCCGCGCGACGGCGGCAAGGCCGGAAACGACAAAGTCCCTGGTCTCCGGATCTCTCCGGTGACCAGGGACTCTGGCTTGGTAGCGGGGACAGGATTTGAACCTGCGACCTCTGGGTTATGAGCCCAGCGAGCTACCGAACTGCTCCACCCCGCGTCGGTGTCTCTGGATATAACTATACAGGGCCCGCGACAGTGCTTTGACCAACGCCGACCCCGAACTCCCCGCCGTCCCCTGAGGAAGGGCCGCGGACGGCCCACGCAGGTCGGGGAACGCATCCCCGGGGCCCCGTGGAACCAATAGCAAAAGCCCGGACTCCGATTAGGGAGTCCGGGCTTCTGGACTGGTAGCGGGGGCAGGATTTGAACCTGCGACCTCTGGGTTATGAGCCCAGCGAGCTACCGAACTGCTCCACCCCGCGTCGCGTTGTTGCTTTTAAAGACTAGTGGGCGACGCGGGGTGGGCGCAAACTGATCGGGCTAGGACGTGCCCGCCGCTTGCGATCCCGTAGGCGAAGGCGTGGCCGACGGCGAGACCGGCGGGGTCGCCGACGGACTGGCGGATGGGGTGGCCGACGGGGTCGCCGAGGGCTTGGGCTGCTGGGCGTTGGCCCCTTCCAGCGCCTTCAGCGCCTCCTCCAGCCGCTTCTGAGCCTCGCCGTAGGCGTCCCAGTTGGGCGGACTGGACTGCAGGGCCTTCTGCGCGTCCTCGTACGCCTTCTTGGCGTTGGCGATCGCCGAGTTGATCGCCGTGTTGGCCTGGTTGGGGACGTTCTGCTCGGTGGGGGTGTTCGGCTGCTGTTGCTGGCCGCCGAAGACCTCCGCGAGCGCCTTCTCCAGGTCCGGCCCGACGCCGATCTTGTTGCCGTACGACACCAGGACCCGCTGCAGGATCGGGTACGGCTCCTGGCCACCGCCCGCGGCCACCTGGACGTACACCGGCTCGACGTAGAGCAGGCCGCCCGCGTACGGCAGCGTCAGCAGGTTGCCGTACCGGAGCGACGAGCTGCCCACGCCCATCACGTTGAGCTGACCGGCGAGGCGGCTCTGGAAGGCGTTCTGCACCTGTCCTGGGCCCGGGATGGGCGTGTTGGACGGCATGCGCAGGATGCGCAGCCGGCCGTAGCCGGAGCCGGCCGACGAGTCGACCGCCATGAACGCCGACAGGTTGGCGCTCCCCTGCCGTGGCACGAACGTCGTCGTCAGCGAGAACGTCGGCGTGCCGCCCGGCATCGTGGTGGTCAGGTAGTAGGGCGGCTGCTTGATGTTCTTGTCGTTCTGCGTGGGGTCGCCCGGGACGTTCCAGAAGTCCTGGCCGTTGTAGAAGGCGGCCGGGTTGGTGATGTGGTAGCGCGACAGCGTGTAGCGCTGCACCTTGAACAGGTCTTCGGGGTAGCGGACGTGGTTGCGCAGGTCGGCGCTCATCTCCGAGGCCGGGCGGATGACCCCCGGGAACGCCTTGCTCCAGGTCTTGAGCAGCGGGTCGTTGGTGTCCCAGCCGTAGAGCGTGACCGTGCCGTCGTAGGCGTCGACCGTGGCCTTGACGGAGTTGCGGATGTAGTTGACCTTGTCGCTCGGCTGCTGGGCGATCACGCGGCGGTCGGTGGACGCGTCGCGCGTCATGTCGCCGAGGCTCTCGCTCTGCGAGTACGGGTAGTCGTTGGACGTGGTGTAGCCGTCGAGGATCCAGGTGATGCGCCCGTCGACGATCGCCGGGTAGGGGTTGCCGTCGAGCGTGAGGAAGGGCGCGACCTTCTGGACCCTGTCACGCGGGTTGCGCACGTACAGGATCTGGGAGTTGTCGTTGACGTCGCCCGACAGCAGGATGTTCGCCTCGCCGTACTTGGCGGCGTAGACGAGCCTGTTGAGGAACGAGCCGACGCGGACGCCGCCCTTGCCGTCGTAGATGTTGTCGGCCTGGCCCGTGCCGCCCGTCTGCGGGTAGTCGAGCTCCTTCGTCTTCGGGTTGCCGCCCGCGATGATGTACTCCTCGTCGGCCGGCTCCTCGCCGAAGTAGATGCGCGGCTGGCGCAGCCCGGTGGTGGTCGCCAGGGGGCCGGTGACCGGCATGTCCTTGGCGTCGTAGTTGGGCAGGCCACCGCCGTCGACCTGGTTGCCCGGCGCGGCGACGAAGCCGTAGCCGTGCGTGTAGACCAGGGCCCGGTTGATCCAGTTGTTCTGGCCCTCGGGCGGACCGGTCATCTCGCGCACGCCGACGACATGGTCGACCAGCTTGCCGGTGCTGTCGGGGTAGCGGTCGACGTCGAGCGTGTCGCCGAAGTTGTAGAAACCGCGGATGCGCTGCGTCTGCTCGTACGTCGAGGACAGCAGCGCCGGGTCGAGGAGCCGGACGCCGGAGACGGAGGCGTCGCCCTCCTTCTGGACCTTGGACGGGTCGGACTCGGCGTTGTAGTTTTCGACCTCGGTCTTGTCGATGTTGTACGCCTCGCGCGTGGCGTTGATGTTGCGCTGGATGTAGGCCGCTTCCTTGCCCTGCTGGTTGGGCTTGACCTGGAACTGCTCGACCAGCGCCGGGTAGACGCCGCCGATCAGGATGGCCGAGAGCACGAGCAGGCCGGCCGAGACGCCGGGGAGCATGCCGCCGGGTCGGAAGATGCCGGCGAAGAACAGGGCGGCGCAGATCAGCGCGATGATCGCGAGGATGGTCTTGGCCGGCAGGACGGCGTTGACGTCGGTGTAGGACGCGCCGTGGACGAACCCGCGGTCGGAGAAGACCAGACCGTAGCGGTCGACCCAGTAGGCGACGGCCTTCAGCAGGACGAAGACGCCGAGCAGCACCGACAGGTGGACGCGGGCCGCCCTGGAGGCGTGCACGCCCGGGGACTGCAGCCGGAACCCGCCGTACAGGTAGTGCGTGATCGCCGCCAGCACGATCGAGATGATCACGGCGGTGAACAGGAAGTTCAGCACCATCCGGATGAACGGATAGTCGAACACGTAGAACGAGATGTCCAGCCCGAACAGCGTGTCCTGCTTGCCGAACGACTCGCCGTTGACGAACTTCAGCCACGTCTCCCACTGGCCGGCGAAGGAGGAGCCGGAGAAGAGGGCGAGCAGGCCCATGCCCACGATGAAGATCAGCTTGCGGTGGGGGTCGAGCGCCATGCGGTAGCGGTCGGCGCCGCTGCCCCCGCCGAACATCGCCGGCCCGAACATCGGCCGCGTCCGGAAGGCCAGCAGCATGTTGCCGCCCGCGATGCCGACCATCAGCAGCGCGCCGACCAGGAAGAGCACGATCTCGGTCAGCAGGACGCCGGTGAAGATCGACGTGTACTTGGCCGCGTCAAACCATAGATAGTCGGTATAAATACCGGAAAATAGGAAAAATAGCGCCACGATCGCCACCAGAGCGATCGCCACAGGCAGAAGCAGTCTCGGACGGCGGGGCAAGCGCATCGCCCTACCGGCTCCTGGGGTCCGGAAGCTCAAGGCCAACCCCTCGTCGTGATGAAGAAACGGTCCGTGTCTGGCAACTTACACCGCAGTGCCAGCCCTACGGCTAACGCACGGCGAGCTCCAGAAGTTTCATCCGGCCTCGCACGCGGGCACGTTTCCCTTGCCCGTGCGCAGCGCGTCGAGCGCGAGCACCGCGTCATGCAGCGTGTCGGCCCTGACCAGCCGGAGCCCGTCGGGCACGGCTTGCATGGCCTCGGCGCAGTTGTCGGCGGGCGTCAGGAAGACCGTCGCGCCGGAGTCTTTCGCGCCCACCATCTTCTGGGCGATGCCGCCGATCGCGCCGACCTCGCCCGACGGCTGGATCGTGCCGGTGCCGGCGATCCGCTTGCCGCCGGTGATCTCACCCGGCGTCAGCTTGTCGACTATGCCGAGCGAGAACATCAGCCCCGCGCTCGGCCCGCCGACGTCGCCGACGTTGATGTCGACGTCGAACGGGAACTTGTACTTGGCCTGCATGACCACACCCACGAGGGTCTGCCCCTTGGGCCCGGCCACGGTGGGCACGGTGACGTCGAGCTTCTGGCCTCCCCTGGTGACGGAGAAGGCCACGTTGTCGCCCGGCTTGTGTGCCTTGACCGCGTCGCCCACGACGTCGACGTCCTTCGCGGGCTTGCCGTCCACGGAGTTGATCTCGTCGCCCTTCAGCAGCTTGCCGTCGGCGGGCCGGCCCTTTTCCGTGGAGACCACGGTCACGACCATGTTGAAGGGGATCTTGAGCTCGCTGAGGGCGGCGGCCCTGGCGGAGTCCTGGGAGTTGGTCATCTCGACCGTGTTCTCCTCCTCGACCTCCTTGGGGTCGCGGTTGGGAGCGAAGATGGTCTCCTGCGGGACCACCGCCACGGTCGGGTCGATCCAGCCGCGCAACGCCGTCAGCAGGTCGATCTGGGCGGCCGGGCCGCCTTGGTAGGCCACCGTGACCAGGCTCAGCGCGCCGCTGGTCGGGTAGGTCTCCCGCCCCTTGATCGAGATCACGGGCTTCTTGTCGACCTCGCCGATCGTGTTCTCGGTCGGGCCGGGGCTCAGCACGACGTACGGGACCGGACTGAACGCGCCCACGACGCCGAGCGCGAGCACAAGGAATCCCGCGAGCAGAAGGGTCAGGGCGCGTCGTGACATGTCGATGAGCTTATTCGCCGGCGCCGACCCATTCGGTCTCACCGTCGGCGAACACCTGGTGTTTCCAGATGGGGACGTTTGCCTTCAGGTCGTCGATCAACCGTCTCGAAGCCTTGAACGCCTCGTCCCTGTGGGGTGCGGCCACCGCGACGATGACGGCCGCCTCGCCCAGCTCCAGGTCGCCCACGCGGTGGACGGCGGCCAGCGCCGTCACGGGGAAGTCGGCGGCCACCTTCTCGGCGACCTGCCGCAGCTCGGCCTCCGCCGAGGGGTGGGCCGAGTAGGAGAGCCTGGTCACCGGTTTTCCGTGGTCCTGCTCGCGCACGGTGCCCACGAAGACGGCGGTGCCGCCGGCGGCGTGGTCGCCCACGGCGGCCAGCACTTCGTCGACGGAGAGCGCGGTATCACGAATGCCGAGCAACCGGATGACGTCCACGCAAAGAGCCTACCAACAAGAAATCCGCCCGTTGGACTCCCGAAACGCCGTCGTACCTGGTCAAGGCCGGGTTGACGGCGGATTTCTCAGCCGCGCCGCTTCTTGCGCACCTGGCGGACGATCGCGGCGGTGCCGATGACGGCCACGGTGGCGCCGGCCGCGGTGAGCGTGGCCTCCTTGACGGGCAGGCGCCGGCCGACCACGGTCGTCCTGTTCTCGCGCAGCTCCAGGAGCTGCTCGAACGCGGCCTCGTTCGTCCACGAGGGCTTCCAGCCCGCCCCGCGCAGCGCCGTGCAGTCGACGACCCACGGGTAGACCACGTAGTGCAGGTCGGTCGCCGGGGCCGGGGTGATGCCGAGCCGGTGGAGGCGCTGGGCCGTGCTGAACGTCAGCCCCGCGGGCAGCTCGAACCTGCGGATGCTCGACAGCTCCTCGACCTGCTCCTGCTCCATCCATCCGTCGGAGCCGACGGCGACCACGCCCGTGACGACACCGCGGGCGGCCAGGTCGAGTGCCGAGACCAGGTCGTCGATGTGGCAGAACTGCCAGCGCGGGTTGCAGCCCTTGACCGTCAGGAGCCTGGGCGACTCGAAGTGACGGGTGATGACGGTGTCCACTCCCGGGCCGACGACCGCGGCCGGGCGCAGCACGGTGACCTCCAGGCCGGGGTGGCTGCGCAGCGACCGGCGTACCAGGGACTCGATCTCCAGGTAGTCGCCCACGACGCCGGTGTCGGGCTCGGCCGCCACCGGGGCGTCTTCGGGCAGGGGCACCTCGTTGTCGGGCGCGGCGCCGTACACCATCGCGCTCGTGACCAGCACCACACGCCGGACGCGCGCCGCCGCGCAGGCGGTCAGCACCGTCTGGGCGGCCCGCAGATTGTACGCGCGCCGCTCGGACGGGTCGGAGTCGACGGCGTAGTCACCGGCCAGATGGACCAGGACGTCGATGTCGGAGATCCGGTTCGCCAAGAGCGGATCCCGTACGTCGATCACTCTCCACGTGGCTTCCCCGACATCACCGCGTTCCTCGTCAATGGCCACCACCCTGCGGAAATCCGCGGAGGATACGAGCCTCGCGAGCAGCTCTCGGCCTATGCCGGAGGCCGCTCCGGTGACGGCTACTACGGGTTGGCTCGGGCGTTTCGAGGTAGGCACCAGGTCCTCACTTTGCACTGATCCGCCGTAGGACGACTAACGTGGCGGATGTGGACTCCTCCATCCTGCACGAGGTAGAGCGGTGACTGACCTGCCAGGTCGCGAAAACGACCCTAACGAGAACCCGTTCGCCATGTTCGGCAACCCTGAGCAGATGGCTCAGGCGATGCGCCAGTTCGCCGACATGCTGTCGGCGCCTCAGGGTTCAGGCCCTGTCAACTGGGACATGGCGAAGAACATCGCCCGGCACGCCGTGGTCGCCCAAGGCGATCCGAGCGTCATGGAAGGCGAGCGCCGTCAGATCGTCGACGCGCTGAGCCTGGCCGACCTGTGGCTGAACGAGGCGACGACACTGCCGAGCGGCGTGTCCAACCCGCAGGCCTGGAGCCGGTCCGAGTGGATCGAGAACACCATCCCGGTCTGGCGAAAGCTTTGCGAGCCGATCGCGGAGCGCATGGTCGAGACCATGGGCGGCGCGCTCGGCGGATCCGGGCTGCCTCCCGAGGCCCAGCAGATGGCCGGCCCGCTGCTCGGCATGCTCAAGCAGATGGGCGGCATGATGGTCGGCCAGCAGATCGGGCAGGCGATCAGCTCGCTGGCCCGCGAGGTGGTCGGCACCACCGACATCGGCCTGCCGCTGTCCGACACGGCCGCGCTGCTGCCCGGGGGCATCGCCTCGTTCAGCGAGGGCCTGGAGATCCCGGCCGACGAGATCCGGCTCTACCTGGCGCTGCGCGAGGCCGCGCACCACCGGCTGTTCCAGCACGTCCCGTGGCTGCGCTCCCACCTGCTGGGCGCGGTCGAGGAATACGCCAAGGGCATCACGGTCGACACCTCGGCGCTCGAGGAGCAGATCCGCGGTCTCGACATCAACAATCCCCAGGCGATCCAGGAGGCGCTGAGCGGGGGCAACCTGCTCAAGCCCGAGGAGACCGAGCGGCAGAAGGCCGCCCTGGCGCGGCTGGAGACGATGCTCGCCCTGGTAGAGGGGTGGGTGGCCACCGTGGTCGACCAGGCCGCCGAGGGCAAGCTGCCCTCCGCCGTGGCGCTGGCGGAGACCGTACGCCGGCGGCGCGCGACCGGTGGGCCCGCGGAGCTGACGTTCGGCACGCTGGTGGGGCTGGAGCTGCGGCCCCGGCGGCTGCGTGAGGCGGCGGCGCTGTGGCGCGCGCTGGAGAGCGAGCGCGGGCTCGAGGGGCGCGACGCGCTGTGGGGCCACCCCGATCTCATGCCGACGGCCGACGACCTCGACGATCCCGACGCGTTCGTACGCGGTGAGGCGGCCTGGGACATCTCCCAGCTGGAGGCGAAGCCGGACGACGAAGGTGACAAGGGCGACAAGGGCGACGAGAGTTGAGTTTGCACGGCGACGCGGTGGCGGTGCTGTCCGCGTGGAGCGCGCCCACGCCCGAGGAAGAGGCGTTGCGCCTGGAGTTCCTGGAGCATTTGCGGGCGCATGACGACGCGATGCTGCGGGAATGCGTACCGGGGCATCTGACGGCCACGACGGCGGTGCTGTCGCACGACGGCACGCAGGTGCTGCTCACACTGCATCCGAAGGCCAAGAAGTGGCTGCCCATGGGTGGCCACTGCGAGATTTCCGACATGTCGCTCGTGGATGTTGCTCTGCGGGAAGCATGGGAGGAGTCGGGAATTTCCGGGCTTGAGCTGCTGCCCGGGCCGCTCGCGGTCGACAGGCACGAGGTGTGGTGCCATCCCCCGTACAGCTGGCATCTCGACGTCGAGTACGCGGCCGTGGCCCCGCCCGGCGCCGAGGCCGTGATCAGCGACGAGTCGCTCGACCTGCGCTGGTTCCCTGTGGACGCGATCCCCGAGCTGTCCGACGAGGCGACGCGGCGGCTGGCCGCACGCGGACAGGCGGCTCTTGGCTCGGGCTCACGCGCGTTTGGCTAGAGTCTTTTGCGTCGTTCCAAATAGGGGGCTGCGTGGAGACTTCTGCCGTCGGCGGCACGATCGTGACACCCGGGCGCAAGCGCCGGAAGTTCCCCGCGACTACTTTGACCTGGCTGGCCGTGACCCCGTTCGCGGCGTGGGCCGTGGTGCGGGTGGCCGGTCTGGAGCGGGGGTCGCTGCCCACGCAGATCATGACCGCCACCCCGTACGCCGCGGCCGGCTCGCTGGTCCCGCTCCTGATCGCCGCGGTCGGGCGTAAGCGGGCGGCGACCGCCGTCGCGCTGCTGGCCACGACCGCGCTCGGCTTCAGCGTGCTGCCCAGGGCGCTGGGCAGGGCGGAGGCCACCACGGGCAGGCCGCTGAAGGTCATGACGATCAACATGCTGTTCGGCCGGGCCGACACGGCGACGATCATGAAGCTGGTGCGCGAGTTCCAGCCCGACGTGCTGAGCACGCAGGAGCTCACCCCCGGGGCGGTCACCGACCTCGACGAGGCCGGGCTCAAGGAGCTGATGCCGTACCGCGTGCTGCAGGACGAGTGGAGCGCCGGCGGGAGCGGGCTCTACTCCAGGCACCCGGTGGAGCCGCTGTGGAACGTGATGCCGCCGGTCGGGCACCAGATGCCCGCCGCGATGATCTCGCTGCCGGGCGGGAAGCCGATCGAGTTCATCGACGCGCATCCGTTCCCGCCGCTCGGGCCCCAGGTCATCGAGTGGAACGAGGCGATGGCGGCCTTTCCCTCAACCTCCCCCGACCGGATCCGGATCATCGCGGGTGACTTCAATGCCTCCCTCGACCACGCCGCCCTGCGCGGGCTGCTGGCTCGCGGCTACAAGGACGCGGCCGACACCGTGGGGGCCGGGCTGATACCGACGTGGCCGGCGAACAAGCGGGTACCGCCGATCATCACGATCGACCACGTACTGGTGGACGAGCGGGTGGGGGTGAAGGAGGTCAGCGTGCGCGACGTGCCGAAGACCGACCACCGGGCGGTGCTGGCCGAGCTCACCGTGCCCTGATCAGCGCCCTGGTGCTCTCCCAGCCTTCCAGGCCGGGGTCGAGGCGTTCGACGTCTTCGGGGGTGCGCAGGCGGTGCCAGCCCGGGGTGGTGGCGACCTTACGGGGGCCAGGGGCCTGGGCGCGCAGGGTGGCCACGATCCGCTCGTCGTCGAGGTCAGGGTCCGCCCAGGTGGGCGGGGGGAGCGCGCAGGCCATGGCCACGGCGCCGCCGTTCTCCGCCGGGCAGACGGTGATCTCGGCCCTGCCGAGCTCCCTGAACAGCTTGCCGACGAGGAGGGGCGGCAGGTCGGGCGCGTCCGCGCTGATCACCGCGGCTTGGTCAGCCTTGAGGCGCTGAAGGATGATTTTTAGCGGTTCGTCGTCTTTTATCGTGATTACTTCGGTGCCCGGCCAGACGATCTCCTCCAGCTCGGGAACGCTGGTGATCAGGACCGGGGTGACGAGCTCCAGCCCCGCGACCATCTCGTAGGTGTCCTCGGCCACCGCTTCGAGGAACCGCGCGGGATCCACGCCCGGGGGCGCCGCCTGTGCCATGCGCTGTCGTACCAGGACCGCGGCGATGCGCGTCAACACTCCTCCGGTGCCGTCTGGGCCGCGGCCGAGAATCCCTCCAGAAACCCGCGCGCGCGTTCTGCCTTGGGATACTGTTCTACCAGCGCCCAGAACTTGGCACCGTGGCTGGGCACCAGCAGATGCACCAACTCGTGAATGATCACGTAGTTGATGACCCATTCGGGCAGGCCCTTGAGCCTGGTCGAGATCCTGATCGTGCCGTTCTCGGGAGTGCACGAACCCCATCGGTGCTGCTGGTTGTCGACCCAGCGCACGCTCGCCGGCTCCGCCATGCCGTCGAGGAATTTCGCTGACAGTTCTCTGGCTCGTTCGAGCAGCGCCTCGTCGGTGGGCCTTCGTCGGCGTTCCTTCGCAGCCAGCCGATCCAGCATCCGGCTCACCCATTCATCTGCGTCTTCGCCACTCAGCCAGGCGGGCAGGAGCACGATCGTCTTGTCGCCGTCGCGGTAGGCGGAGACCGTACGCCGGCGACGAGAACTGCGACGAACCTCGATTGTCTCGGGGGGCACATATGCACGGTAGCCGACCCTGGCGAAATTCCACAGAGGGTGGACGTTGTTTCTGCTGGTCAGATGATTAAGAGCCGGTGAATTTGGGCATGCGAGTTTCCCGATGGGCGTCGAGCGCCTGATCATGCGGGCGGAGGCCATGGTCACGGGCCAGACGGAAGATTCCCACCTCAGCACGGCTTCCAAGCCTTGATGGTCTTGGTTCTGGGGTAGTTTGCGGGGTCTTGGGGTGATGGGAGCGTTCTAAATGATCTTCATTCCGGCCCCTCGAGCCTCCGACATTCGGTCATTTTTCGGGAAAGCTTGATTTACCAGACCTTTATCTAGCGATCTCCCGCAGCCGCCCTCCTTGACCGCGTCACGCCCCTGCTTTGGAACCCCGAGGCCACCCTTTCGTGCCCCTGGGGTCCCTGCCGCACCCCAGCCCACCCCACCGCACCATCCGGCACAGCCGCTGTCCGCGGCCACGTTCCGGTCCCCAAGAGTCACTCCGTCACCACAACCACCCGGACCGCACCATCCGACAGCCACCGTCCGAGGCCACGTTCCGACCCCCAAGGACCACTCCGTCACCACAACCACCCCGACCGCACCATCCGACACAACCACCGTCCGAGGCCACGTTCCGACCCCCTCCACATGGCTCGCCCGCAACCACCCCGACCCTCCCGACCCTCCCGGGCCAACCGGAGGCGGCCTTGCCCCTCATCAACCGGATATGCCGCCCATCGGTACTCTGACCTGCTTGCTTTCCACAGGCGCCTTCAAGACCCGTAGTTATCCACAGCCATCACCGAACCCCCTCGGGATCTTGCTCCGGCATGGAACCCTTCCCGCCATGAGGCCACGTGTGAAGCCCGCCCTCCGGCGCATCATCCGCGACAAGCACACACTCCAGTACGGCGCGCACCCTCTCCGGGCCATCATGTTGAGCGGCCTGACCGAGGCCGTCCGTCAATGGATAGAGAGCCTCGACGGCACCCGCGACCTGGAGTGCGTACTGAGCGACGCGGCCGCCGCCGGCCTGGACGAGATCCGCGCCCGATCCCTGCTGGATCAGCTCGCCGCCCAAGGCGCTCTCCACGACGCCGCCACCAGCCCCGCGCCGATCGCCGACCTCTCCCTGGCCGAACGGGACCGCCTGCGACCGGACCTCGACGCCCTCGACCTCGCCTCGACCGCCCCCGACGGCGCGATCGGCCTCATCGCCCGCCGCCGCGAGCGGCGGGTGCGCATCTATGGGGCGGGCCGAGTGGGCGCCCAGGTGGCCGCCCTGCTCGCCGCCTCCGGGGTCGGCACCATCCGGATCCTCGACCCAGCCACGGCCCGCCCGTGCGACATCACACCGGGCGGCCTGACGTGGGCGGAGGTGGGCCTCCCCCGCGAGGTCGGCGCCGCGACGGTCGCCCGGCGACTCACCTCAGGCGGCCCCACCCCCACAGCGCGGCGCAGTCCGGCCGCCTCCACCGACACCACACCTCCCGCCCCCTACCACACCGCCACACCTCAGCCCACTGCCACCGCCACACCCAAGCCCACCGTCGGCACCACCACAGCCCAGCCCATCGCCACCACCGCCCCACCCCAGACCACCGCTGACACCGCCACGGCCCAGCCCATGGCCACCACCGGCGCCAACCCACCCCAACCCATCGCCACCACCGCGCCCCAGACCGCTGTCGGCACCACCACAGCCCAGCCCATGGCCACCACCGGCGCCAACTCACCCCAGGCCACCGCCACCACCGGCACCGCCACGGCCCAACCCATCGCCACCACTGGCACCAACCCAGCCCAGCCCATCGCCACCGCCAGCGCCGGTTCCACCCGCGCAAGTGAGAACCCTCGCGCCACCGCAAACAGCCGCGCCGCCGAAGGAACCCCAACAGCCCAGCCCTCCCAACCCCAACGCCCCCAAGCCGGGAAAGGTCCTCGCACCACCCGAGCTACGCAAGGCACCCGCATCCCCAAAACCGAGGAAGACGGCCACATCCCACGGGCTCGTGAGAGCACCGGCTCCGCTCGAACCACGGAAGGCGCACAGCCCACCGGCTCAGCACCTTCCACTCGAACCACGGAAGGCGCACAGCCCACCGGCTCAGCACCTTCCGCCCGGACCACGAAAAGCGGGCAGCCCACCAGGCCAGCACCGTCCACTCCAACCACGAAAGGCGCGCAGCCCACCAGCTTGGCACGGACTGCAGCAGTGCCCGCGGAGGTGGGGAGCCGTTGGGATGGCGTGGAGCACGAGGACGACGAGAGCGTGCGGCGGCCGTCCGTCAACGCGATGGCGGGAGGCCCCTACCTCGGGGATCAGTCGGACCGCCCCGACCTCGTCATACTCGCGCCCGTCGCCCCTCTCGACGGGGTGCTGGTCAACGAGTTGACCGCGCTCGGCATCCCGCACCTCCTGGCCTCGGCCTTCGAAGGGCACGGGACCGTGGGCCCGCTGGTCCTCCCGGGGAAGACGGCGTGCCTGCACTGCCTGGACCTGACGCGGCGGGATCGCGACCCGATGTGGCCGATCGTCACCGCCCGGTTGGGCGGATATCCGCCGGGCGAGATCGCCTGCGACGTCACCCTGGCGGCGCTGGTCGCGGCGGCTGTGGCGGGCCATGCGCTTGCCTACCTTGATGGCAGAGAGTCGGCTGTGACCAACGGCACAATGGACGTAACACCTGATTGGCGCTGGAAAAGACGGTCGTGGACCATACATCCGCAATGTCGTTGTATGCGAAACAATCCATATTCGCTAAGAATGGTCATGTCTCCTAACCGCGACTGACGTGCTCAGAGGATGACCATGAAGGGGGGAAGCGGTATCTCGTCGAGGTTCCGCGCATGAGGGTGAGCGATCTTCCGCGCCGTGCTGTCACGCGTTCCGCCAAGCTGGCCGCCCTTCCGCTCGGTTTCGCCGGCCGCGCCGCTCTCGGGCTGGGCAAGCGGCTCGGCGGCAAGTCTGCGGAGATCGTGGCCCAGGAGGTTCAGCAGCGTACGGCCGAACAGATCTTCAAGGTGCTCGGCGAGCTCAAGGGCGGCGCGATGAAGCTCGGGCAGGCGCTGTCCATCTTCGAGGCGGCGCTGCCGCAGGAGATCGTCGGTCCCTATCGAGCCACGCTGACCAAGCTTCAGGACGCCGCTCCCCCGCTGCCTGTGTCCACCGTCCACAAGGTGCTCACCGAGCAGTTGGGCGACGACTGGCGGGAAAACTTCCTGTCGTTCGACGACCAGCCGACGGCTGCGGCGTCCATCGGCCAGGTGCACAAGGCCGTGTGGCATGACGGCAGAGAGGTGGCCGTCAAGATCCAGTACCCGGGGGCGGGCAAGGCCCTGCTCGGCGACTTCGCGCAGTTGGCGCGGCTGGGCAAGCTGTTCGGCGTGCTGCTGCCCGGCCTCGACGTGAAGGCGGTGCTGGCGGAGCTGCGCGAACGGGTCGCGGAGGAGCTCGACTATCTCCGGGAGGCCGAGGCTCAGCACGCCTTCGCGCTGGAGTTCAACGATGATCCCGACTTCCACGTCCCCGATGTGGTCGCGGCCAACGAGCTGGTGCTGGTCAGTGAGTGGATGGACGGCACTCCGCTGTCCCGCGTCATCACCGAGGGCACCAAGGAGCAGCGCGACCGGGCGGGATTACTCTTCGTACGCTTCCTCTTCTGCTCCCCCGCGCGAGTCGGGATGCTTCACGCCGACCCACACCCGGGCAACTTCCGCATGCTGGCCAACGGCAAGCTCGGAGTCCTCGACTTCGGCGCGGTCAACCGCCTGCCCGGGGGCTACCCCAAGGCGTTCGGGCGGCTGACGCGGATCTTCAACGAGGGCGACATGGAGACCGTCACGGCGGGCCTGCGCCGGGAAGGCTTCATCCGCAGCGACATCGAGATCGATCCGGACGCGCTCCGGGCCTTTCTCGCGCCGTATGTGGAGCCGACGGCGGTGGAGGAGTTCACGTTCAGCCGGGAGTGGCTGCAGGCCCAGGCCGCGAGCGTGACGGATCTGCGGCCTACCAACGTGGTCCGCCAGCTCAACCTGCCTGCCTCGTACGTGCTCATCCACCGGGTCCACGCGGCGGGCATCGGCGTCCTCTGCCAGCTGGGCACCACGGCGCGCTTCCGCGACGAGGTGATCCGCTGGGTCCCCGGCTTCTCCGACGACCCCAACGACGAGGCCCTGGCCATCGGTTGATCGTCCCGGCCCTTGGGGCTGATCCGGCGGCTTGTTTGGCGGGCCGCAGGGATTTTACTGAACATCAGGTTAACTTCTGACTTCGCTGTGTAATGATATGAGTGCAAGCCGTTACCAACGCGAAAGGATCCACATGCGCCGATCCGCGCGCTTGCTCACCACCTCCGCGGACCCACTCGCTCCCCCACCCCCCATGGCGCGGGTAGCACGAACGCGGTCAGGTCGGCATGAGCTCGCGCACGGTTCGGCGTCATGGTGCCTGAAGTGAGTGCGGCGCCCCGATGTCCGTGACCGATCCGGCTTCCGGAACGGCCCAAACGGGTCCGTGACCCCCGGCCGGCTCGGTCCACAAGGCCCGTGCATGTGCCCGTGCCATGCTCGGTGATCCCACCGGCGCTGATGGTCAGCACACCCCCTCCAGGGTGCTGAGCCGGCGCCGGTGGGTGAGCACCATGGCACATCCCCCGGCAGTGTCGATCCGACGCCGAGAGCCGAGCACCAGGGCACATCTTCCGGCGGTGTCGGGCTGAGGCCAGGAGACACGCACCAAGACACGCCTTCCGACAGCGCCGAGCCGAGGCCAGGAGCCACGCACCAAGACACGTCCCCGTCTTTCGGTGCCAACATCAGGGTCAGTGGACGGACTGCAGCAGGGCACGTCGTCCGACGATGCGAACCCGTGCCGACGAGCAGCCCGCCCGGGGTTCGATCTCCCGGATGGGTCGTTAGTGTCTTGGTGTCGTCTATGAGCGGTCGGAAGCGGGCGTGTGGGTGAGGGAGCCGCCGGTCGGCGCGTAGGGTGACGTTCTCCCAGGTCAACGCTCCGGAACCGTTATGGCAATGCGAGGCGTGGCCTGTGGGCGTCACGGGCGACCGTGCCCGCGGGCGCTACCTGCCGGTGGCTACCGGTGCCCGAGTCTCGGGCAGTCACCAGGCAACCAGCGCCCGAGCCCCGGCCAATCACCACGCAGCCAGCGCTGAGCCCCGGGCAGTCACCAGGCAGCCGTTACCCGAGTCTCGGGCAGTCACCACGCAGCCAGTGCCCGAGCTCTGGGCAGTCACCACGCGACCGGCACCCGAGTCCCGGCCAATCGCCACGCAGCTGGTGCCCGAGCCCCGGCCAATCACCACGCAGCCAGCGCCGAGTCCCGGGCAGTCACCAGGCAACGGGGCCGAGGCGATCGATGAAGATGCCGGTTGGCCCGTTGGCGTCGATCATCGCGAGCTTGACGATCGGGTCGGTGCCCTCGGTGACCGTCAGTTGGCCGGTGTGATGGTTCATGTCGGTGGCGGCGAACTTGCGGTTGGCGACCTCTCCAGGAGTGACCAGGTTGAATTTGATCCCTGGGAGCGCCTGGGCGTACCGGACGGTGATCATGTTCAGTGCCGCCTTCGACGAGCTGTAGGCGAGCTCGTGCATCTTCGAGGCGGGCTGCTCCGGATCGGTCACGACCGCGAAGGCACCGACGGCGCTGGACACCATCACCACCCGCGGATTGTCCGCCGCCTGCAGCAAGGGAAGGAACGCGTGCGTGACCCTGATCGGTCCGTACACGTTGGTGTCGTAGACGGAGTGAATCTCGTCAGCTGTCGCGTCCGCAGGTGGGACGACGCTTCCCGGCGCGCCGGCGTTGTTGATCAGCACATCCAGTCGGTCGGTGTGCTCGCGAACGAGCCGTACGGCGTCCTTCACCGACTCGTCCGAGGTCACGTCCAGGGGGACCATGACCACGTTCGCGCCGCTGTCGGTCAGCTTGGCGGCGGCCGCCCGCCCTCGCTCTTCGTCGCGCGAGCCGAGGAAGATCGTCCAGCCCTGCTCGCCGAGCCGCCTGGCCGCCTCAAGACCGAGCCCCTTGTTGGCGCCGGTGATCAGCACTGTGGTCTGTTCCGAGTTCGTCATGCCCTCTGAGACGAGACACCCCGCTGAGCTGTGACACGGTGTGAGCGTCCTCACGATCGGGAGCCCTTTGCGGGCCGGTAGCGGGGGCGGGGTGAGGACGTGCCCGAGATGGCCGTACGCACGCGATGTCACTGACGGGGGTTGCTGTCTCGTCTAGGGGGTGCAGGCAATTCTCTGTCAAGGAGAGGACGATGAACCTCGCGTTGTGGATCGCTGCCGGGCTGCTGGCCGCGGTGGCGGTGAGCGGCGGGATCAGCAAGACGTTCGTACCCAGGGAGAAGCTGGCTGTGCTCCGTGGTGGGGGATGGACCGCGGATGCCGGTGCCGGCTTCGTCAGGGCCCTGGGTGTCCTTGAGCTCCTGGCTGCGGTGGGCTTGATCGTGCCTGCCGTGCTCGGCATCGCGCCGCTTCTGGTGCCGGTGACCGCGGGGTGCTGGATCCTGCTGATGGTCGGCGCGATGATCACCCACGGCCGACGTGGGGAAGCCGCGTTCGTGGTGCTGAATCTGATCTATCTCGCGGTTGCGGCGTTCGTCGCGTGGGGCCGCTTCGGTCCTGGGGCCTTCACCGGTTGACGGGCGACGACGCAGAGTTCCCGACCATCTGGCCTCGGTCCGCGGAGGGGCGGTGGTCGATCACGGAGAGAGAGATGATCATGCGGGTGTTCGTGGCAGGTGGGAGAGGAGCTGCCCCATCTGGCGGAGCGTGCGGGAGCGAAGTGGCCGACGTGGGTGCCCGTACGGGCGGTCCGGATGCTGGGCGGGCAGGTGGTGGCCGAAGTGGATACCCGTACGGGCGGCCCGGATGCTGGGCGGGCAGGTGGTGGCCGACGTGGGTGCCCGTACGGGCGGTCCGGATGCTGGGCGGGCAGGTGGTGGCCGAAGTGGATACCCGTACGGGCGGCCCGGATGCTGGGC
>NZ_JBSFTC010000163.1:0-2677 GCF_053590415.1 Nonomuraea sp. NPDC003201 | reverse complement strand
GGGCAGGTGGTGGCCGACGTGGGTGCCCGTATGGGCGGCCCGGATGCTGAGTGGGCAGGTGGTGGTGACGATGATGGGCGAGGGGCGCGGCTTGTTCGACGCCGAGGCCAAGCGGGAGCTCGGCCGGCAGTTGCGCTGTCCCTCGTGGTGGCAGGGTTTCGAGGAGGAGTTGGCATGAGCAGGGCCGAGGAGTTTCAGGAGTTGCGGCCGCTGTTGTTCTCGCTCGCCTACCGGATTCTGGGCAGCGTGAGCGAGGCCGAGGACGCGGTCCAGGAGACCTGGCTGCGCTTCGAGGCCACCCCGACCGAGCCCAGGTCGACCAAGGCGTTCCTGTCGGCCACGGTGACCCGGATCTCCATCGACGTGCTGCGCTCGGCCCGCGTCCGGCGCGAGGAGTACGTCGGGCCGTGGCTTCCCGAGCCGCTGCTCGCCGACCCTTACCAGGACCCGGAGCGGTCGGCGGAGCTGGCCGACTCGCTGTCGATGGCGGCCTTGGTGCTGCTGGAGCGGCTGTCCCCGCTTGAGCGGGCGGTCTTCGTGCTGCGGGAGGTGTTCGACTTCGGCTTTCCCGAGGTCGCGTCGGCAGTGGGGCGCTCGGAGGCGGCGTGCCGCCAGCTGGCGGTACGGGCGCGGCGCCATATGGCCGCGGGCCGGCCCCGCTTCGAGGCGGACCGCAAAGAGCGGGACGAACTGGCGTCGCGGTTCTTCGACGCCCTCCGCGAAGGCGACGTCGTCGGCCTGCAGAACCTGCTGGCTGCCGACGTGTCGATGGTCGGCGACGGCGGCGGGAAGGCCCCGCAGCTGGCCAAGGCCGTCATCGGCGCCCAGAACGTGGCCCGGCTGCTCGCCTCCGCCTTCCCCCGGATGGCCTTGGTCGGCGTGACGGGCGAGCCGCACGAGGTCAACGGCCAGCCGGGCGCGATCTTCCGCGACCGGGACGGCAAGGTGCTCCACACCCTGACGCTCGACGTACTCGACGGGCAGATCCAGACGATCCGCGCGGTGATCAACCCCGACAAGCTCGGGCATTTGGGCACAGTGGCGGACGCCTGGGCAGTCGACCGGGAAGTAAGACAGGCACGCCGGCCCACGGAGTAGCCGCGACCACCGACTGCACGTCGAGTGGGTCGGCCGGCCGGTAGGAGTCGGTGCCGTTCGTGAGGAGCCTTCTTCCCGCGGTGCCGACATCACGGCAAGCCGCCGGGGTCGTTCAGGTGAGGCCCGCGAGGAGGGCATGGACGCCTTCGGCGAGTACGCGTTCGCCTTCCTCGCGCGAGTTCAGGAACCAGCCCGGTAGCGGGCTGCGGAGTGAGCAGGTCAGCTCGATGCTGACGATGCCGTGGATCGTGGTCCACACCAGGTACGCCGCACGTACCGGGTCGTTCGACTGGATGAGCCCGGTCTGGGCCGCGGCCGAGGTGGCCTGGGTGAGGAGGTCGAAGGTGAGGCCGAGGGCGTCGTTCCGGCGCTGGGGTGACGGGTCGAAGTCGGGCAGCGGGCGCTCGAACATCAGCGCATAGAGAGCGGGATCCGCCAGCGCGAACTCCCGGTAGCCGCGTGCCACCGCCATGATCCGGGCCAGCGGGTCGGCGTGGCCGTTCAGTGACGAGGTCATGGCATCGTGAAGGAGGCTGAAGCCGTACTCGTAGATCGCTTCCAAGAGGCCGGAGCGGCTGCCGAAGCAGGTGTAGATGCCCATGGTGGAGGTGCCCGCGACGTCCGCGACACGGCGGAGGGTGAGGTGGAGGGCACCCTGTTCGCGGAGAACGCGCATGGCCGCGTCGAGCAGGCCCTGGCGCAGCGCGCCGAGTTCTTTCGGGGTGCTTACGTCTCTCGGCACGCTCTCACCATATCTGGCGATAACGCGCATCATAACGAGCGTTATCGCTTGATATCACCGAGGGAAAGGGCTCCAGAGATGGGTGTCTACCGGGTCACGGCGGCGGCCGGGTTCGTGTGCGCCGTCCTGCTCGTGGTGAACTCGGCCCGGCGCGCCGGGCTGCTGCCTGAGACGGCCTTCACGCACGCCATCGCGCCGTTCGGGGCGCTGATGGGTCTCCTCGCGATCACCGGCATCTACCTGATCGTTCGGGGTACGGCAGGCGGTCTCGGACTCATCGGGTACGTGCTCAACTCGGCCGGGCTGGCCGGGGCCTTCGCCATCGAGTACATCCTGCACTTCGTCTTCCCCTACCTCGGCGGGGGCACGGTCAGCGAACTGCTGGCGGGGAGCACGGGGCGGGCATTCCTCGTCACGTCGGCCGTGCTGTTGGCGGGGGTGCTGACCTTCAGCGTGGCGGCGATCAGGAGCGGGGCCATGCCTGCGGTCGGGGTGGTGCTCTATGCGGTGGGGATGGTTCCGGGGTCGTTGCGGAACGTGGTGCCGGTGCCGGTGTACTTGGCCGGGCTCGTGGTGGCGGCGATCGGGGTCGCCTGGATGGCGGCCCGGCTGTGGCGGGCGGAGGAGGAGTTCGTCGCGCATCCGTCACGGACGACGGGTGTACGGCCGACGGCCTGAGCGATCACAGGTGGGCGCGGCTCCGGGATGCGACACCCGAAGGTGATGGCGTCCTACGGGCCGCGGCACCGCGGGCGCGGCCTGCGGGGGCCGGGGTCCGGGGGCCGGGGTCCGGGGTCCGGGGTCCGGGGTCCGGGGTCCGGGGTCCGGGGTCCGGGG
>NZ_JBSFTC010000162.1:0-24812 GCF_053590415.1 Nonomuraea sp. NPDC003201 | reverse complement strand
CCCCGGCCACCACCGCGCCGCGCCCGGCGCCGGCCGCGCCCACGACTCCGGCGATCAGCGCGAGGTTGGACACCAGCCCGTCCATCGCCCCGAAGACGGCGGGCCGCAACCACCCACCGGTGACGTCACGGTGGCTGTGGTGCTTCTCCGGCGAATAAGGATGAGTCAGCTCAATAGTCACGAAAGTGCCTCCATTCCCAATATTTCATCTGGAAATGTAGGCACAGGTCACCAAGATCCGCAACGAAGGAGAGGCTTCCCTGAACTGCGAAGTAGCCCGATCACGGGCGGCGCCCGGCACCCGGGCGCCGTCGTGAACCGGTCAGGCGTGGGCCGGGGCCGGGGTGGTGCGCTCCGGGGTGCGGATGAGGGTCACGCAGTCGTCGATCGCCTCTTCCAGCAGGCGGCGCAGCAGCGCGTCCGGGTCGGCGATGCAGGCCTGGACGATGCCCACCACCGACAGCTGCACCGCGTTCGGCGCCGCGTACCGGCGGAAGCCCTTCTCCGTGATCCGGGCCGCGCGGCTGAAGCGCCGGGCCTGCTCGGCCGCGTGCGGCACCTCCTCCATCGCCCGGCGGCTCCGCTCGCTGAGCTGTCCAGACGGGGCCCCTTCGAGCCTGGCGAGCATCTCCTCGGCCGCCAGCACCGACACCGCCAGCGCGAGCTGGCGCTCGGCCGCCGCCACCGGCAGGGCCGTCGTGGCGCAGCGCAGCGCGATGCGGGCGTCCAGCCTCAGGTCGTCGCTGGTCAGGCCGATGATGGTCGGGACGAGGTGGACGAGCTGGGCGCGGCTTTCGTCGCTGGTGTTGTCGTTGACCAGGCGGGCGAGTGCGGCCAGCAACGGGTGGGTGCAGGCCGGGTGGTCGCTCCACCGCTCTCCGGCCAGGTAGGAGGCCAGTTCCATGAAGCAGGCACCGCGTTTCGGATTGCGATGTCTGCCGCGGGACAGGACCGGCATGTGATCAAGGTGATTGTCCACGGGTGCTCCACTGCTCCACGCGATCGCCGTCCATCCAGTTTGCGCTGTCGCGATCGCCAACGCCAGTGATGTATGTTCTTCGTCCTGAATGTTCCCCCTACCCGAGCCGTCCCACCTCTATCCCGGGTGGGTTTTGGCGACGAACACCGCCACCGTGCGAGCCGGGACCGTGAGCGTGCCGGTGTCCGGGTCGAACGCGGACTCCCGGACGACCGGATCGGCGGAGGCGGCCTGCACCGGGTGCAGCGCCACAGCCCGCCCCGCCAGCCGCTCCATCGGCTGGACGTGCGTGGCCGGGGTGGCGTTGAAGACCACGGTGACCGACGACCAGCGCGGGTCCAGCCCGGACGTGTCCACGTGCATCGCGATCACCCCGTCCGCCGCGTCGGCGAACGTCAGCCGCTCGCGCACCTCGGATCCCAGCGCGAACGCCGGCGACGAGGCCCGGATCCGCAGCAGCTCCCCGAACCCGGCCCGGCACTCGCCGATCGCCGCGCACCCGGGGAGCAGGGCCGGGTCCGCCAGCAACGGCCCGGCGTAGGGCCATCTGGACTCGTTGTCGGCCCTGGGCGGCAGCCCGCCGCCGAACCCGTTGCCCAGCGAGCAGTCCCACAGCAGCCGGTTGAACCAGTCGCCGGAGTCGAAGGAGTTGCGGTCGAGGGACTTCGAGCGCAGCCGCTCGCTGCCCGCGTGCACGAACGCCGTCCCCTGCGCCAGCAGCACGGTGGCCAGCGACAGCACCTGCATGCGCACCCGGTCGGCCATCGGCGTCGGCTGCGGCAGTTTGTACGCCAGCGCGTCGAACAGCGTCTCGTTGTCGTGCGCGTCCACGTACGACACCGTCTCGCCCGGCTCGGCCGCGTACCCGGCGGGTGCGCCGTTGTAGTCGATCTCCGAGCCCTTCTTCCCGGAGGGCAGCACGTAGTCGCGCAGGTTCCCGGCCAGCCCGAGCTTGATCAGGTCGGTGTAGCCGGCCAGCCGGGCCCGCTGCTGCTCGGCCGTGCCGTTGACCGGGGCGCCGTTCGGCGCGCCCGCCAGGCCCGAGCCGAACCCCTGCACGCGCGGGTCGGCCTCGAACGGGGTGCCGCCGCGCACCGCGTCCCGCAGCCGGTCGGTGAACGTGCCGATGCCGGTCCCGGCCAGGTTGGCCTGCGTGGCCTGCTCGAACCTGGCCCCGTCGGCCACCTCGCCGAAGTTCCAGCCCTCGCCGTAAAGGATGATCGACCTGCCGTCCACGCCGTCCCTTTCCACGGTCAGCTCGTCGAGGGCGCGGCGGACGGCGAGGAGGTTGGCCTTCGGGTGGTGGCCCATGAGGTCGAAGCGGAAGCCGTCGATCTTGTACTGGCGGGCCCAGGTGACGACCGAGTCGACCACCAGCCGGCCCATCATCGTGTGCTCCGGCGCGGTGTTGGGGCAGCACGTGGAGTCGGCGACCGCGCCGTCCGCCAGCAGGCGGTGGTAGTAGCCGGGCACGATCGGGTCGAGCACGCCGGTGGAGTGGGTGTGGTTGTAGACCACGTCCATCACCACGCGCAGCCCGGCCCCGTTGAGCGCGGCGACCATGGCGCGGAACTCCTTGATCCGCTCGTCGGGGTCCGTCGCGTACGAGCCTTCGGGCACGGTGTAGTGCAGCGGGTCGTACCCCCAGTTGAAGGAGTCGGTCGCGGCCGTGCGCGCCACGCACTCCTGCTGCCGCCGCGAGTCGGGCGGCAGCGCGGCGAAGTCACAGTCTGGGTCGCAGTCGGGCTCGGTCCTGTCGGCCCTGCGCTCGGGCACCGTGGCGAAGTCGAACACCGGCAGCAGATGCACGTGCGTCAGCCCGTCCTCCGCCAGCGCCCGCAGCTCCCGCATCCCGGCGGAGTCGAGGCCGAAGGCCGCGTACGTGCCGCGCAGCCCGGCCGGGACGGTGGCGTCGGAGGCCGAGAAGTCGCGCACGTGCAGCTCGTAGATCGTCGCCCGGTGCTGGGGGACGGCCGGGGGCTTGGCGAGCCGGTCCCAGCCGGGCGGCTTGAGCGCGGGGCCGTCGAGGTCGACGAGCCTGCTGCGCCCGCCGTCCGGGGTCACGGCCAGGCCGTACGGGTCCGTGACCTCGTTCGTCCCCGAGTGGTGCGTGACCAGGAACGTGTACTCGCGGCCCCACCAGGCCGGCAGCCCGCGGATCGACCAGACGCCGGTCTCGTCGTCGCGCCGCATCGGGTGCACGCTCCGGCCCCGCCCGTGAGTGGGGCCGTACAGGGCCAGCTCGACCTTGCGGACGGTCGGCGCCCACAGCGACAGCCTCGGGACCGCCAGTCCCCTGGGGCCGAGCGTCGCGGTGGCGGCCCCCGCGTAGAGGTCGTCGAGCACGCCGGGGAGCTGCACGCCCGTCGCCGCCACGAGCTCGCCCGAGCCGTCCCGCGCCACGGCCAGGACCCGCTCGCGCAGCGCCTCGCGGACGAGGCCGGCGTCGCGCGGGTCCACCTTCAGCGCGGTGTACGACGCCAGGTGCGGCCAAGCGGTTCGCTGCTCGTCGCTCAGCGTCCCGGGCGACAGCCGGATGACCCGCTCGGCGCCGCACGCCAGAGTGTGCTCGAACGACGGGTCGACCTGCCACGCCACCGTGTCGCGGTCGATCCAGTGGGCCCTCGCCTCGCCCTCGCGGATCACGACGCTTTGCAACCCTTTCTGGAAATTGCTGAAACAGCTGGGACCGCTCCCTGACCGGAGGGCCGGCGGACGCGCGGCGGGCAGGGCTCCACCATAGGAGATCACCTGCGAAAACGTCGGGGAACACGCGGTCCGGCGGCCGATCCGCCGGATCCGTGGATCAAGGTAACAACTTGCAAAACCCTTACGTACCCATCTTTCAAGGAGCGTCACCTCGGCGTAACGTCCGGCGTGTTCCCCCCTCGGAAAGATGAGGAGAAGGACATGCGACGACTCTTACCCGCCGCAGCGATCGTTGCGGCACTCGCCTTGGCGGTCTCCGCCTGCGGCGGTGGGACCGCGGCACCCCCGACCGCGACCGTCTCCGATCCGTCGAAGGTCAGCGGCGAGATCACGTGGTGGGACACGACGCGGCCGGACAGCGAGGGGCCGACGTTCCAGGCGTTGATCAAGGCGTTCGAGGCGAAATATCCGCAGGTCAAGGTCAAGTACGTGAACGTGCCCTCCGACCAGGCGCAGGGGCAGTTCCAGACCGCCGCGCAGGCGGGGGCGGGGGCGCCGGACGTGATCCGCTCGGAGGTGGCCTGGACCTCGCAGTTCGCGTCGCTGGGCTACCTGCAGCCGCTGGACGGCACGCGGGCGGTGGACAACGAGGCCGACTTCCTGCCGGGGCCGCTGAGCAGCACCAAGTACAACGGCAAGACCTACGCCGTGCCGCAGGTCACCGACACCCTCGCGCTGCTCTACAACAAGCGGCTGCTGAAGGAGGCGGGGTACGAGGAGGCGCCGAAGACGATCGCCGAGCTGAAGCAGACCGCGCTCGACGTCAAGGCCAAGACCGGCGCCGAGGGGCTGGCGCTCAACGTCGACTCCTACTTCCTGCTGCCGTTCATCTACGGCGAGGGCGGCGACCTCCTCGACGTGGCCAACAAGAAGATCGTGGTGAACTCGCCGGCGAACGTGCGGGCGATCCAGACCGTGGCCGACCTGATCAGCTCGGGCGCCGCCCCCAAGCCCGCCACCACGGAGAGCTACGCCAACGCGATGACCGCCCTCAAGGAGGGCAAGGCGGCGATGATCTACAACGGGCCGTGGTCGTTGTCGGAGATCTACCAGGGCAAGGAGTTCAAGGACAAGACGAACCTGGGCATCGCGCCGGTCCCGGCCGGCTCGGTCAAGGCCGGGGCGCCGACGGGCGGGTGGAACCTGGCGATCTACGCGGGCTCGAAGAACATCCCGGCCGCCTACGAGTTCGTCCGCTTCATGACCACGGCGGAGGCCCAGGCGAAGATCGCCAAGGAGATCAGCCTGCTGCCGACGCGTACCTCCGCCTATGCCAACCCTGACGTCCAGGGCAACTCCGACGTCGTGGTCTTCAAGCCGATCATGGACACCGCCGTGCCGCGGCCCTGGATCCCCGAGGGCGGGCAGCTGTTCCAGCCGCTGCTGGAGGGCTACCAGGCGCTCGTCGGCGGCAAGTCCGCGCCCGCGGACCTGCTCAAGAAGGTCGACGAGCAGTACCGCGGGATCATGAAGGACTGGAGCTGACCGGTGGCGGTCTCGACCGGACGGGTGGCGGCCGCGGGCGAGGGGGCTCGCGGCCGTCACGACAGGCCAGGGCGGTTACGGCGCGCGCTGTCGGCCCACTGGTACGCGTGGGCGATGATCGCGCCGGTGGTGGTCGTGATGGCGGTGCTGATCGGCTGGCCGCTGGCGCGCGGGGTGTACCTGTCGCTGACGGACGCGACCGAGGCGAACATCGGCCGGACCATCGGGGTGAACGTCATCCCGGCCACCTATGAGTTCGTCGGCCTGGACAACTACCTGCGGATCCTGACCTCCGGCCTGTTCTGGGACAAGCTCGCCTGGACCGTCGTGTGGACGGTGGTCTGCGTGGGCCTGCACTACGGCATCGGCCTCGGCCTGGCCGTGATGCTCAACCGCCGGCTGCGCTTCCGCTCCGTCTACCGCGTGCTGCTGATCCTGCCCTGGGCGGTGCCCGCCTTCGTGGCCGCCTTCGTCTGGCGCTACCTGTACAACAGCGACTACGGCGTGATCAACGGCCTGCTGAAGGCGGCCGGGCTGCCCGCGGTGGGCTGGCTGGACGACCCGACCACGGCCAAGATCGCGGTGATCGCGGTGAACGTGTGGATCGGGGTGCCGTTCATGATGGTCGCCATGCTCGGCGGCCTGCAGTCGATCCCGGCCGAACTGTACGAGGCGGCCGAGGTGGACGGGGCGAACGCGTGGCAGCGGTTCCGGGCGATCACGCTCCCGGGGCTGCGCCAGGTGTCGTCCACGGTGATCCTGCTCGGCACGATCTGGACGTTCAACATGTTCCCGATCATCTTCCTCGTGACGCGGGGCGGCCCCGGCAGCGAGACCGAGATCCTGGTCACCTACGCCTTCCGCGAGGCCTTCACCGGCGTGCGCGACTACGCCGGCTCGGCCGCCTGGGGTGTGATCATCCTCCTCATGCTGGTGGTGCTGGCGGTCGGCTACCGCCGCACGTTGCGTAGTCAAGGAGATCCCTGGTGAGCACGACGACGCGCGGGCACGGTCGAGGGCGCGGCGAGCGCGGCCCGCTGGCCTCGATCGGCCTGCACGCGGGCCTGCTGCTCGCCGTGGCCGTCTCGCTGTTCCCGGTCGTGTGGCTGGTGCTGACCTCGCTCAAGCCGCGCGACAGCTGGCTGTCGGCGGAGCTGCGGCTCTTCGACCACTCCTCGCTCGACAACTACGTCCGCGTGCTGACCGCGACCGAGTTCCCGCGGTGGCTGCTCAACAGCGTGCTCACCGCCGGTCTGACCATGCTGGCCGGGGTGTTCCTGGCGGCGACCACCGGGTATGCCGTCAGCCGGTTCCGCTTCCCCGGGCACCGTTCCGTCATGTGGCTGCTGCTGATCACCCAGATGTTCCCGGTCGCCATCCTCATCGTGCCGCTCTACAACCTGATGGCCGGGCTCGGGCTGCTCAACCAGATCCCCGGGCTGGTGATCGCGTACATGACGATCTCGGTGCCGTTCTGCGCCTGGATGATGAAGAGCTACTTCGACACCGTGCCGGTGGAGATCGACCAGGCGGCGATGGTGGACGGGCTGACCCCGTTCGGCACGTTCTGGCGGGTGGTGCTGCCGCTCGCGCGGCCGGGGATCGCGGTGACCGCTTTCTACTGCTTCATGACCGCGTGGGGCGAGGTCGGCTACGCCACCGTGTTCATGTCCCAGGAGGACAAGCGCACCCTGGGGGTCGGGTTGCAGCAGTTCGTCGGCCAGCACTGGTCCGACTGGGGACTGATGACCGCCTCGGCCGTGCTCATCGCCATCCCGGCCGGCGCCGTCTTCCTCCTCGTCCAGCGCCATCTCATCACCGGCCTCACGGCCGGCGCGACGAAGTCCTGAGGGTGGCCTGATTCTTTCGCATAGTGGCTCACCGGCCACTGGCGAAGGTCAGGCAGCGCTGGCAATAATTGCAGACGCCGCATAAAGGCGGACGCACTGCAATGGAGGATTGACATGCCTGTCGGGCTTCTCGCCCTGGCACTCGGGGGCTTCGGCATCGGGCTCACCGAGTTCGGGATCATCGGTCTGCTGCCCGAGGTCGCGGCGGACTTCGGCGTCAGCGAGCCGGTCGCCGGATATCTGGTCTCGGGCTACGCGCTGAGCGTGGCGGTCGGCGCCATCGGGCTCACCGCGGCCATCGCCCGGTTCGACCGCAAGAAGGTGCTGCTGGCGCTGATGCTGCTGTTCGTCGCGGGCAACCTGATCTCCGCGATCGCGCCGGTCTACCCGGTGTTGATGGCGGGCCGGGTCGTGGCGGCGCTGTGCCACGGCGCGTTCTTCGGCGTCGGCTCGGTGGTCGCCGCCGACATGGTCGCGCCGAACCGGCGGGCCGGCGCCATCGCGCTGATGTTCGGCGGGCTGACCGCGGCCAACGTGCTCGGGGTCCCGCTGGGCACGCTGCTCGGCCAGCAGCTCGGCTGGCGCTCGACGTTCTGGGCGATCACGGTCATCGGCGTGGTCGCGCTGGCCGGGATCCGGCTGCTGGTGCCGCCGACGCCGGCGCCGGCCGGGACGAGCCTGCGCGCCGAGCTGGGCGCGTTCCGCCGGCCGCAGGTCTGGGTCTCCGCCGCGGTCACCGTGCTCGCCTTCGGCGGCATGTTCGGCGCGTTCACCTACATCGCGTTCACGCTCACCGAGGTCAGCGGGTTCGCCGGCGCCACGGTGCCGTGGCTGCTGGTGCTGTTCGGGGCCGGCACGTTCGCGGGCAACTTCCTCGGCGGCAAGTTCGCCGACCGAGCGCTGAACACGTCGCTGGCCGCGATCCTGGCGCTGCTCACCGCGGTGCTCGCGGTGTTCGCGCTGACCGCGCAGAGCAAGGTCATGACGATCGTCTCGCTGCTGCTGATGGGCGCGGTCGGGCTGGCCACCGCGCCCGGGCTGCAACTGCGGATCATGCGGTACGCCCAGGACGCGCCCACGATGGCCTCCGGCGCCAACATCGCGGCCTTCAACGTCGGCAACGCGCTGGGCGCCTGGCTGAGCGGGCTGGCCCTGGGGTCCGGCTTCGGGTTCGTCTCACCGCTCTGGGTCGGCGCCGCGATCACCCTCGCCGGCCTCGCCGTCCTGGCCGCCGGCTCGGCCCTCCCGGACCACCGGACGCCAAGCACCGCCTGATCGCCAAACGCCACACGCCACCGCACCGGCCGGGACACGCAGCCCGTCGCCGGTGCCGGCGGTGGCCGAAGGGCCGCTACGGGCGGGTGGCGGCGGCCGGCTTGAGGCCGAGGGCGGCAACCGGCTTGAGGCCGAGGGCGGCGCCGGTCAGGCCGGCCACCACCCGGACGAACACGCCCACGGCGATGCCCGTGGCGGCCGCCATGCCGTGCAGGCGCCCGGAGACGTCGGAGCGGCGGAGCGGCGCACGGGCGGACGACGACCGCGAAGCCGGGACCGGGCGACCTCGCCCCGAGCAGCACGACTCCCCCGAAGGCCACGAACTACGTCACTGCGGTCATGGCGCCCGCCTAACGAGGACCCGCCCCTCGGGGATCAGGGCCGACCGCTCCCACGTCCAGGTCGGCACGGTGATCATCTCGGCGGGGCCGCCGAGGGCGACGGGCGTGTCCAGGAGGACGGAGTGCGGGGTGAGCCGCAGGCCGCCCTCGGGGATGACGACGCTCTCCAGGGGCGTGCGCAGGCTCGGGCCGTCCGGCTCGTCCAGGTCGCTGGGCACCCAGGTGTCCTCACCGGCGAAGGCCGTGAACGCCAGCGCGCCGCCGGGGGCCGCGCCGGAGTGGCGCAGCGTCCCGGCGGGCAGCCAGCCGTGCTGCCCGGCCGCGTACGTGATGCCGGAGACGGACAGCTCACCCTCCAGCAGCACGAACTCCTCCCCCGCCAGATAGTGGCCGCGCTGGGGCCGGGCCCAGCCGGGCGGGAAGCGCACGAGCGAGGACATGCCGTCCAGCCGGGCCTGGCGCACCGGCAGGTTGGAGCCCGGGACCAGGAAGTCCCGGGCGGGCAGCTCGGCGTCGAGCAGGTCGATCAGCACGTCAGCGCCCGCGCCGCCGCTTCTTGAGGATGGAGCGGACGGTGAGCGCCGCCACGATCAGCACGATCTGGCCGCCGAGCACGATGCGGTTGACGTCGACGGCGGGCCGCCAGCTGACCTCGCCGTCCTTCAGCACGTAGACGCCCGCGGGCGTGGCGCTGAAGCCGAAGCCGCCGCCGCTGCCCCCGCCCTCGCCGCTCTCCCCCTTGCCCCGGCCGTCCCCGCCGCCGCCCCCTTGGACGACCCGGGCGACCGGGATGACGATGACGTCGCCCTGCTGGACGGGCTCACCGAAGACGCGCTTGACGGTCGCGGCGTCCTTCGCCTGCTCGACCACCTTCATGATGTCCATCCCACCATGGTCAACCACAGCTCGCTCCTCTCGCCACCGGCGTCGCTCCAGCGTCAGTCGAACGTCGTGGAGATCTCGTGCCAGCCGCCCGGCGCGATCTTCGCGGCCGCCTCGGGCCCCCAGGAGCCCCGCTCGTACGGCAGCGGCCGCTCCGGCAGGTCGAGCACCCGCCGGACGATCCGCCACGACTCCTCCACCAGGTCGAACCTGGCGAACCGCCGCGGGTCGCCGCTGACGGCGTCGGCCAGGACGCGCTCGTAGGCGGCCTCCATCGGCCCGAGCACCTTGGTGAAGTCGACGCTGACCGGCACCGGCCTGGTGTGCTGCTTGCCCGGCTCCTTGGCCAGCAGGTCGAAGGTGACCCCCGCGTCCGGCTGCAGCCGGAACCTGATGAGGTTGGGGGCGGGGGGCGCGTCGCCGCCGTGGAACATCGTCACCGGCGGCTTGCGCAGCTCGGCGACGATCTCCAGGTCGGTGGTCGGCAGCCCCTTGCCGGAGCGGATGCACCACGGCACGCCGGCCCAGCGCCAGTTGTCGATGTAGGCGCGCAGGGCGACGAACGTCTCGGTGGTGGAATCGGGCCGCACGCCGTGGGTGTCGAGGTATCCGGAGTATTGGCCGCGTACGACGTCGGCGGGGTCGATGGCCTGCACGGCGCGCAGCACCCGCCACTTCTCGTCGAGCTGGGCGCGGGCGTCGGTGGACGGCGGCGGGTCCATGGCGAGGATGGCCAGCAGCTGGAGCAGGTGATTCTGCACCACGTCGCGGATCGTGCCGTTGGCGTCGTAGAAGGCGCCGCGGTCGCGCACGTCGAAGTCCTCGGCCATGGTGATCTGGACGCTGCGGATGTGGCTGCGGTTCCAGATGGGCTCCAGCAGCGTGTTGGCGAACCGGAACACCATGAGGTCCTCGACCGGCTCCTTGGCCAGGAAGTGGTCGACCCGCCGCACGTGGTCCTCGTCGAAGTGCTTGAGCAGCTCCTCGTTGAGCTCGCGGGCCGAGGCGAGGTCGTGGCCGAACGGCTTCTCCACGACGAGCCTGGCGTCGTGGTTGAGCCCGGCCCCGGCCAGGCCCTCGGCGACCGTGGCGAACAGCGACGGCGGCACCGCGAGGTAGTGGACGAGGAAGCCCTTGCCCGCCGCCTCCTCGCGGAGCCTGGCGAACGTCTCGGGGTCGCGGTAGTCGCCCGCGACCAGCCGCAGGTTGCCGGCGAGCTTGTCGAAGGCCGCGTCGCGCACGCCGCCGACGGCCTGGCGGACGTGCTCGCGCAGCCCGTCGAGGCCGAGGTCGGTCTTGGCCACGCAGATGACGGGCACGTCGAGGCGGCTGTCGGCGGTCAGGCGGTAGAGGGCGGGCAGGATCATCTTGCGCGCGAGGTCGCCGGTGACGCCGAACAGCACCAGCGCCCCCGCCCGCTCCGCGCCCCTCCTGTGCTCGGTCGCGTGGCGCATGTCAGACACGCCTTCCGCGCAGCTCGCGGTATTTCCGGACGAGCTGTTCGGTGGAGGCGTCGGGGAGCCCGGTGGGCGGGTCCTCGGAGGTGAGCGCGGGCGCCAGGTCGAGCGCCATCTTCTTGCCCAGCTCGACGCCCCACTGGTCGAAGGAGTCGATCCCCCAGATCGTGCCCTCGACGAACACGATGTGCTCGTAGAGCGCGACGAGCTGGCCCAGCGTCGAGGGGGTCAGCTTGGGCGCGAGGATCGTGGAGGTGGGCCGGTTGCCGGGCATCACCTTGTGCGGCACGATCTCGGGCGGCGTGCCCTCGGCGGCGATCTCCTCGGCCGTCTTGCCGAACGCCAGCGCCGAGGTCTGGGCCAGGAGGTTGGCGATGAGCTGGTCGTGCATACCCTCGCGGTCCTCGAACGGCTCGGCGAAGCCGATGAAGTCGGCGGGCACGAGCCGGGTGCCCTGGTGGAGGAGCTGGTAGAAGGCGTGCTGCCCGTTGGTGCCCGGCTCGCCCCAGAAGATCTCGCCGGTGGCGACCGGGACGGGCGTGCCGTCGGCGCGTACGGACTTGCCGTTGGACTCCATCGTGAGCTGCTGCAGGTAGGCGGGGAAGCGGTGCAGCCGCTGGCTGTAGGGCAGCACGGCGCGGGTCTCGGCGCCGAAGAAGTCGTTGTACCAGATCCCGAGCAGGCCCATCAGCACCGGCATGTTGGCCTCGAACGGGGCGCTGCGGAAGTGCTCGTCGATGATGTGGAAGCCGGCCAGCATCTCGCGGAACCGCTCGGGGCCGATCGTGATCATCAGGGACAGGCCGATGGCGCCGTCGTAGGAGTAGCGGCCGCCGACCCAGTCCCAGAAGCCGAACATGTTGTCGGTGTCGATGCCGAACTCGGCGACCTTGGCGGCGTTGGTGGAGACGGCCACGAAGTGCTTGGACACCGCGTCCTCGCCCAGCGCCTCGACCAGCCAGCGGCGGGCGACGCGGGCGTTGGTGAGCGTCTCGAGCGTGGTGAACGTCTTGGAGCTGACCACGAACAGCGTGGTCGCGGGGTCGAGGCCGGCGAGGTTGCCGATGATGTCGGCCGGGTCGATGTTGGAGACGAACCTGGCCGCCACGCCCGCGTCGGCGTAGTCGCGCAGCGCCTCGTAGGCCATGGCGGGGCCGAGGTCGGAGCCGCCGATGCCGATGTTGACCACGGTCTCGATGGGCTTGCCGGTGGCGCCCTTCCACTCCTTGGACCTGACCCGGTCGGCGAAGGCGCTCATCTTCCCGAGCACGGCGTGCACGTCGGCGACCACGTCCTGCCCGTCCACGACCAGCTCGGCGGCGCGCGGCAGGCGGAGGGCGACGTGCAGGACGGCGCGGTCCTCGCTGACGTTGATGTGCTCGCCGCCGAACATCGCGGTGATCCGCTCGCGCAGCCCCGCCCGCTCGGCCAGGGCCACCAGCAGGTCGATCGTCTCGCCGGTGGCGCGCTGCTTGGCGTAGTCGAGGAAGAGGTCGCCGGCGGTCACGGTCATGCGCCCGGCGCGGCCCGGGTCCTCCGCGAACAGCTCCCGCAGCCGCCTGCCCGCCAGCTCCTCATGGTGCTTGCCGAGAGCCGCCCACTCCTGGCTCTGGGTGATGTCGCCGTTCACGCTTCCTCCTCGTGTCGCCAAACCGGATCACCATTGTCCCTGCCGACGGGAAACCTGCTCGGCTCACCGCCGCACCTTTGTCGTGCTCCGTTAAGACCGTGGCGTCAGCCAGCTTCGCAGATCTCCCACTGGAACCGCTTACCCACGCGGCCCCATTCCGCGCACGGCGGAGCGGAGTTTTTGGGCTCAGTGGGATTCGCGGCCCACGTGGTCGCCGCTGGAGCCGATGAGGAAGTCGAGGTCGGCGCCGCGGTCGGCCTGGGTGACGTGCTCGACGTAGAGGCGTTCCCAGCCGCGTACGGGCCGGGCGTACCCGATCTTCACGGGCTCCCTGGCGGCCAGCTCGGCGTCGGGGATGTCCACGTCGAGCCGCCGGGCGGCCACGTCGAGCACGATCGGGTCGCCGGTGCGCACCTTCGCCAGCGGGCCGCCGGCCGCCGCCTCGGGCGCGGTGTGCAGGACGACCGTGCCGTACGCGGTGCCGCTCATGCGGGCGTCGCTGATGCGCACCATGTCGCGCACGCCCTTCTCCAGCAGCTTGGCGGGCAGCGGCAGGTTGCCCACCTCGGGCATGCCGGGGTAGCCCTTGGGGCCGCAGCCGCGCAGCACGAGCACCGAGGTCTCGTCGATGTCGAGGCCGGGCGAGTCGAGGCGGGCGTACACGTCCTCGATGCTGTCGAAGACGACGGCCCGGCCGCGGTGGCGCAGCAGCTCGGGCGAGGCGGCGGCGGGCTTGATCACCGCGCCGCCGGGGGCGAGGTTGCCGCGCAGGACGGCGATGCCGGCGTCGGGCAGCAGCGGGTCGGAGCGGCGCCTGATGACGCTCTCGTCCCAGATCTCGGCCTCGGCGAGGTGCTTGACGAGCGGGCGGCCCGTGACGGTGATCGCCTCCGGGTCGAGCAGGTCCTCGACCTCCTTGAGCACGGCCGTGAGGCCGCCCGCCCGGAACAGGTCGTCCATCAGGTGGCGTCCGGCGGGCTGGAGGTCCACGAGCAGCGGCACCCCGGCGCCGGTGCGGTCGAAGTCGTCCAGGGTGAGGTCCACGCCGAGCCGGCCCGCGACGGCCAGCAGGTGGACGACGGCGTTGGTGGAGCCGCCGACGGCGGCCAGGGTCACGATGGCGTTGAGGAACGCGGCCCTGGTCATGACCTGGCTGGGGCGGCGGCCCTGAAGGACGAGGTCCACGGCCAGGCGGCCGGTCTCGTGGGAGCGTTCGAGCAGGCGGCTGTCGGGGGCGGGGGTGCCCGCGGTGCCGGGGATCGTCATGCCGAGGGCCTCGGCCATGCAGGCCATGGTGGAGGCGGTGCCCATCGTGTTGCAGTGGCCGCGGCTGCGGATCATGGACGACTCGGACCGCAGGAACGCCTCGCGCGACAGCGTGCCCGCGCGTACCTCCTCGCTGAGGCGCCACACGTCGGTGCCGCAGCCGAGCGGCGCGCCGCGGAAGTGTCCCGTCAGCATGGGGCCGCCGGGCATCACGACGGCGGGCAGGTCCACGGAGGAGGCGGCCATGAGCAGCGACGGGATGGTCTTGTCGCACCCCCCGAGCAGCACCACGCCGTCGATGGGGTTGGCGCGCAGCATCTCCTCGGTGGCCATGGCGGCCAGGTTGCGCCAGAGCATGGCGGTGGGTCGCACGTTCGTCTCGCCCGGGGAGACGACCGGCAGGTTGAGCGGCACGCCGCCGACCTCCCAGACGCCGTTGGCGACGCTCTCGGCGACCTCGTCCAGGTGGGAGTTGCAGGGGGTGAGATCGGAGGCGGTGTTGGCGATCGCGATGTGCGGCTTGCCGCCCTCGAACGCCTCGCGGGGCAGGCCACGCCGCATCCATGCCCGATGGATGTAGGAGTTGCGGTCGTTCCCCGAGTACCAGCGCGAACTCCTGAATGCCATGTTCGGCACCTTATCCGGCGTTTCGTGGATTCAGCACGTTCTGTGGAGGAAGCAGCAGAGGATGGACCATATCGACGCGTACTGGCGGGCGGCGAACTATCTGTCCGTCGGGCAGATCTACCTGCTGGACAATCCGCTGCTGAGCGAGCCGCTGCGGCCCGAGCACATCAAGCCGCGCCTGCTCGGCCACTGGGGCACCACGCCGGGGCTGACCTTCTGCTTCGCCCACCTCAACCGGGTGATCAGGGAGCGGGACCAGGACATGATCTACATCGCCGGTCCGGGGCACGGCGGCCCCGCCGCGGTGGCGCACGCGTGGCTGGAGGGCACCTACTCGGAGCGCTATCCGGACGTCTCGCAGGACGTGGAGGGCATGCGGCGGCTGTTCCGCCAGTTCTCCTTCCCCGGCGGGATCCCGAGCCACGTGGCGCCCGAGACGCCGGGGTCGATCCACGAGGGCGGGGAGCTGGGCTATTCGCTGGCGCACGCGTACGGGGCCGCCTTCGACAACCCGGACCTGGTCGTGGCCTGCGTCATCGGCGACGGCGAGGCCGAGACGGGCCCGCTCGCGGCGAGCTGGCACTCCAACAAGTTCACCGATCGCGACCGCGACGGCATCGTGCTGCCCATCCTGCACCTGAACGGCTACAAGATCGCCAACCCCACCGTGCTCGCCCGCATCCCCGAACTCGAGCTGCTCAAGCTCATGGAGGGCTACGGCTACCGCCCCCACGTGGTGGGGCCGGACCACGAGGAGATGGCGCGCGCCCTGGACACCGCCTTCGACCAGATGGCCGCGTACAAGCAGGGCACGGCCGACCGGCTGCCGATGATCGTCCTGCAGACGCCGAAGGGCTGGACGGGGCCGCGCGAGGTGGACGGCAAGCAGGTCGAGGGCACCTGGCGGGCG
Source organism: Nonomuraea sp. NPDC003201 (assembly GCF_053590415.1). Lineage (NCBI taxonomy): Bacteria > Bacillati > Actinomycetota > Actinomycetes > Streptosporangiales > Streptosporangiaceae > Nonomuraea > Nonomuraea sp. NPDC003201. The sequence goes on along the minus strand of NZ_JBSFTC010000162.1, from coordinate 9,401 downwards.
CACCAGGTCCCGCTGGCCAACGTCCGCGAGAACGCCGCCCACCTGGGCATGCTCGAGCAGTGGATGCGCTCGTACCGGCCGGAGGAGCTGTTCGACTCCGGCGGCGGGCCCGTGCGGGAGGTCCTGGAGACCGTGCCGCGCGGCACGCGCCGGATGAGCGCCAACCCGCACGCCAACGGCGGGGAGCTGCTGGAGCCGCTGCGGCTGCCGGACTTCCGCCGGCTCGCGGTCGAGGTCAAGGCGCCCGCCGGGCAGTCGAGCGAGCCGACGCGGGTGCTGGGCGGGTTCCTGCGTGACGTGATCATCGCCAACCCGCGGACGTTCCGGCTGATGGGGCCGGACGAGACCGCGTCGAACCGGCTGTCGGCGGTGTTCGAGGCCACCGACCGGGCGTGGAACGCCGAGGTGCTGCCGACGGACGACCACCTGGCCCCCGGCGGCCGGGTGATGGAGGTGCTGAGCGAGCACCTGTGCCAGGGCTGGCTGGAGGGCTACCTGCTGACCGGCAGGCACGGGCTGTTCAACTGCTACGAGGCGTTCATCCACATCGTGGACGCCATGTTCAACCAGCACGCGAAATGGCTGGAGTCATCGCAGAAGATCCCCTGGCGGCAGCCCGTCGCCTCGCTCAACTACCTGCTGTCCTCGCACGTGTGGCGCCAGGACCACAACGGCTTCAGTCACCAGGACCCCGGCTTCCTCGACGTGGTGATCAACAAGAAGGCGTCCGTGGTGCGGGTCTACCTGCCGCCGGACGCCAACACGCTGCTGTCGGTCGCCGACCACTGCCTGCGCTCGCGCGACTACGTCAACGTGATCGTGGCGGGCAAGCAGCCGGTGCTGGACCTGTTCACGATGGACGAGGCCGTCGCGCACAACACGCGCGGCCTGGGCATCCTGCCGTGGGCCTCCACCGACGAGGGCGCCGAGCCGGACGTGGTGCTGGCCTGCGCGGGCGACGTGCCCACCCAGGAGACGCTCGCCGCCGCCGCGATCCTGCGCGAACACCTGCCCGAGCTGAAGGTACGGGTCGTCAACGTGGTCGACCTCATGCGCCTCCAGCCGGCCACGGAGCACCCGCACGGCATGTCGGACGCCGAGTTCGACGCCCTCTTCACCGCGGACAGGCCGGTCGTGTTCGACTTCCACGGCTACCCGTCGCTGATCCACCAGCTCACCTACCGCCGCCACGGGCACGCCAACATCCACGTGCGCGGCTACAAGGAGGAGGGCACCACGACGACGCCGTTCGACATGGCCATGATGAACGACATCGACCGCTTCCACCTGGTCATGGACGTCATCGACCGGGTGCCCGGGCTCGGCACCACGGCGGCGCACCTGCGCCAGCGCATGAGCGACGAGCGGCTGCGGGCCCGCGCCCACACGCGCGAGACCGGCGAGGACACCCCCGAGATCAGGTCGTGGACGTGGCCGGGCGCATCCTCGTACTGAACACGGGCTCGTCGTCCATCAAGTACGAGCTCGTCGACGTCCGCACCCGCGAGCGCCCGGCCAGGGGGCTGGTGGAGCGCATCGGCGAGGAGCGCGGACGGCTGACGCACCACGCCGGGGACCGGCCTCCTTACGTGTCGGAGGAGCCGTTCCCCGGGCACGAGGCGGGGCTGGCCGCGGTCATGAAGGCGTTCGAGGCGGCGGGGCCGGAGCTGGACCCGGTCGCGGTCGGGCACCGCGTCGTCCACGGCGGGACCCGGTTCACCGAGGCGGTGCTCGTCGACGACGGCGTGATCCGGGCGATCGAGGAGCTGACGCCGCTCGCGCCCCTGCACAATCCGGTCAACCTCGCCGGGATCCGGGTGGCGCGCGGCGCCTTTCCGGGCGTGCCGCAGGTGGCGGTGTTCGACACCGCGTTCCAGCTGGCGCTGCCGCCCGAGGCGTACACGTACGCGGTGCCGCGCGACTGGCGCGAGCGGCTCGGCGTGCGGCGCTTCGGCTTCCACGGCACCTCCTGCGCGTACGTCTCCCGCCGCGCCGCCGCCTTCCTCGGCCGCGATCCGGCCACCCTCGATCTCATCGTGCTGCACCTGGGCAACGGCGCCAGCGCGACCGCGATCTCCGGCGGGCGCAGCGTCGACACCTCCATGGGCCTGACACCCCTGGAGGGACTGGTCATGGGCACTCGCTCGGGCGACGTCGACCCCGCGCTCGCCGGCTACCTGGCACGCGTGAACGGGATGGACGCGCGGCAGGTGGAGAGCGGGCTCGACCGCCACGGCGGCCTGCTGGCGCTGGCCGGGACGGGCGACATGCGCGAGGTGCGCGCCCGCGACGACGCCGAGGCCCGGCTGGCCCTGGCGGTCTACACGCGGCGCATCCGCAAGTACGTCGGCGCCTACTACGCGCTGCTCGGGCGGCTGGACACGATCGTGTTCACCGGCGGGGTCGGGGAGCACGACGCGGCCACCCGCGCCGAGTCCCTGGCCGGGCTCGACCGGCTCGGCGTCACCGTGGACCCCGCGCTCAACCAGGCCGAGTCGGCGCGGGAGCGGGCGGTCTCGCCGCCGGACGCGGAGGTGGCCGTGCTCGTCATCCCGACGGACGAGGAATGGGAGATCGCCCGCCAGACCCTCGCGCTGATCACGCCGGGATCATGACGGGATCACGCCGGGATCATGACGGGCGGCGCGCGACGGCCGGCACCCAGAAGTCCACCGTCGTGCCCGCGCCGGGCGCGCCGCGGATGCTCCACCAGCCGCCGGCCGTCTCGGCCCGCTCGCGCATCTCGATCAGCCCGAAGTGGCCGTCCTGGCCGTCCTGGCGGGTGATCCCGACCCCGTCGTCGCGCACGCGGACGTGGACACCCTTGTCGAGCGAGGCCAGCTCCACGGCGACGGCGGCGGCCCCGGCGTGCTTGCGGACGTTCGTGAGGGCCTCCTGGCAGATGCGGAAGACGGTGATCGCGGCCTCGGCGGGCGGCTCGCCGTCCAGGCGGTTCACCAGCTCGTACGCCACCCCCGCCATCTCCCGCTCCAGGTACAAGACGAGCCCCTCCGCCAGCCCCTCGCCGGGCAGGCGTAACCGGAAGGCCAGGTCGCGCAGGCGCCCCACGGCGGCCTCGACGGCGTCGCCGAGCGCGCGCACGTCGGCCGCGTGCTCCTCGGGCAGGCCCCCCTCCATCACCCGCAGCCGCATCCCGACGGCGACCATGGACTGGATGGTGTCGTCGTGCACGTCGGAGGCGATGCGGCGGCGCTCCCGCTCCTGGGCCTGGACCAGGTGGCCGAGCAGCAGGCCGCGCTCGTCCAGCGCCCTGGCCATGCTGCGCCGCTCGGTCAGGTCGCGCGTCACCTTGCCGAACCCGCGCAGCTCGCCGCGCCCGTCGCGCAGGGCGGTGATGACCACGCTGGCCCAGAACCTGGTGCCGTCCTTGCGGACCCGCCACCCCTCCTCCTCCCAGCGGCCGTCGGCGGCGGCCGCCTCCAGCCCCGCGAACGGCTTGCCGGCCGCGAGGTCCTCAGGCGGGTAGAAGACGGAGAAGTGGGTGCCGATGATCTCCTCGGCCGTGTAGCCCTTGATGCGCTGGGCCCCGGCGTTCCAGCTCACGATCCTGCCGCGGGGATCGAGCATGAAGATGGCGTAATCGCGGATGCTCTGGACGAGCAACTCCATATCCGCTTGTGGAGGATTATCCACGGCCATACCGCAGCTTTTCACGACGTGGCCCGATGACCCAAACCCTCCCGGCAGGTTCAGGAGTCGTAAGCGCGGGCCTGGAGCGGGGCGAGGCGGGGCGCCAGCTCGCACCACACCACCTTTCCGCCCTTCTCCCCGTCGACGGGCGTGGTCCCCCAGCCGGTGGACAGGAGCCGGACGACGTGCAGGCCCCAGCCGTTCGACGGACCGGGTTCGCGAGGCTCGGGCAGCCGCTCCCCGGCGTCGCCCACCTCGACCCGCACCTGCGCCGCGCTGCCCCGCATCCTCAGGGACGGCGGGCCGTCGCCGTGCACCAGCGCGTTGGTCACCAGCTCGGACACCACGAGGAGGACGTCCTCGTGGTAGCCCTGGTAGCCGCACTCCGCCAGGGCTCGACGGACGATCCGACGCGCCGCCGTGATGCTGTCCATCTCCTTCGGCAGGGGCGTGTCCACCTGGTACTGCCCGGCCTTCTCGCTGACCACCCCTCTACTTTCGGGTAGCCATTATCCGATCACGAGACGCATCCGCGCCAGGCCGCCTGGTACACCTGTGGGACGCGAGATGGTGCATATGCGTCAGTCGAGCAGCCCTTCCCTGCGGGCCAACGCGACCGCCTCCAGCTTGGTCCTGGCGCCCAGCTTCTCCAGCACGTGCTGCACGTGGTTGCGCGCCGTGTTGCGAGCCACGCCGAGCCGTTCGCCGATCTCGCGCGCGCCCATGCCGTCGGCCAGGAGCAGCAGCGTCTCCCGCTCGCGAGCCGTCAGCGCGGACCCCAGGAGCCCCGCGCGCCCGGTCAGCCGGTCGAGCACCCCGGGCAGCAGCCCGGGCGCGAACACCACCCCGCCGGCCGCCACCTCGCGCACCGCCGATTCCAGTTCCCCAAGCCGGGACGACTTCACCACCAGCCCGGCGCCCCCGGCCGCCACCGCGCGGGCCGCCACGGAGACGGTCGCCTCGCCGGTCAGCACCAGCACCCGCGCCTTGGGCGCCGCCGCCACCAGCCGCCCGATGGCCGCGATCCCGTCGCCGTCGGGCAGGCGCCGGTCGAGCACGACGACGTCCGGCTGGCACCTGCCGGTCTCGGCCAGCGCCCCGGCGACGCTGCCGGTCTGGGCCACCACCTCGATGTCGGGCACCCGCGCCAGCGCCAGCCCGATGGCCTCGGCGACCATGGCGTGATCCTCCACGAGAACCACCCGGATCGAAGGGGGAGTCGCCATGTCTGCCGCTGCCTCTGTCCGCGGTTTCCGCGCCCGCGCGGGGCGCACGCCGGCCCGGCGCCACGAGCAGTGTCCCACGGCCTGCGCGCCCGTGGCCAACGGCGCCGTACGCTCACGGCTTCCAGGGCAGGCGGCGGTGCTTGAAGGTCGGATACTTGGTCTCCCAGTAGCGCCAGCCCTCGACCCTGGCGGGGATGTTGGCGTATCCGCTGGAGACCCTGACGTCGCGGCACGTGCCCATCACGCGCCAGGCCGACCAGCCGATGCGGTAGCCGAAGACGCGGTACCACAGGTGGCCGTACATCCCCTTGGTGATCTCCCGGCTGTATTCGTGGCCGGTGAAGACCATGTGACGCTCTTCGAGGTGCGGAAGCCCCATCCTGCGCATCTCGTGCACCACTTCGCGGGTGGTGATCGGTTCCACGGGGGTGAGCGGTTCAGTCGTGGAGACGGCTTTCCGCCTCTCGTTCTCGGTCTCCAGGAACGCGCGGACCTCGTGTTCCCGGGTGACCGACGCCGTGACCGTGCCGCCGGGGCCGTCGACGAAGTTGGTGCGGGGCAGGAAGAAGTTCCGCGGCGAGAGCGAGTGCACCTTGAAGAACAGGTGCGGGCTGCATCTGTCGCCGTGGATGAGGGGGAAGTGACGGTGACGGTGACGGCGGCGGCGGTCGGTGGTGTCGGCGGTGCCGGTGGTGCCGGTGGTGTCAGCGGTGCCGATGTCGGCGGTGTCGGTGTCAGCGGCCTCGACGGTGCGGTCGGTGTCGTCGTCGTCCGCTCTCGCCGCCGGCACCAGGGCGGCGACCAGGACCATCGAAAGAGAGCCGCTCACTGCCCATCTCATCGCGTGACGCGCCTTGGGCCAAGCGGAATTGACTGGGGCAATTGTCCGTGAATTGGGAGTGGGCATGTACCGTACCTTTCGGGATGCGTCAGGCCAGGGTCCGGCCTGTGCCGCCCGTCGAGCGGGCCGACAAGATCGGTACGATGGTTACAGTTGCGGCGAGGTGCTCTTCAACGCCACGCCGCAGGCGAATATCCCATGCTGGGAAAGCGCCGGTGAAAAAGTGTCAATAGCGGGTCGTCCCTTTCACAAACGCACATCGCGGCGTTCCGGCGTCGCCGAGCCTGTGTCCGGAGAGCCGGATATGGGCCGGATGACCTGCTACGACGCCGATTGCAGGGCCGTCCGGGCCGGCCAAAAGGGTAATTCCCCGTGGAAATCTGAGAATTTCTCCGGACCTTCCAGGAGAATGTCGGCTGTGCCCTGCGCGTCGTCAGTGCTGCGTCTTGTGCGGGCCGTCGTGTTCGCGACGGTCTGCGGCGCGGTGTCGGCGGGCGGGCACGCGCTGGCGGGCGGCGGCCTGGTGCCGTTCGAGGTCTACCTGGCGGGGGTGCTGGCCGCGCTCGGGCTGGCATACCTGATCGACGGGCGCGAACGCGGCCCCGTGGCGGTGCTGGTGGCGACCGTCGGCACCCAGATGCTGCTGCACCAGCTCTTCGAGCGGCTCACGCCCGCCGCCGAGGCCGGTCCGGCGCACGGGCATCCCGCGCCCGGCATGGCGCTGGTCCATCTGACGATGGCGGGGCTGACGGCCTGGTGGCTGCACCGGGGCGAGCGCGCGCTGTGGCTCATGATCCGCCTGTACGGCGCGCCGCGGCTGATCGTCGCGCTGCCCGCCACCGCCGTCCCGGCCGGGGCCGTGCGGCCCTCGTGGCGGCCGGTCACCCCGTATCTGACCGCGTACGCGGGAAGGACCGTTTCCGGCGCGATCCTCAGGCGAGGCCCACCCCAGGGGCCGAGGCACTTCGGCTGACGCACAAGTTCCTTGGCGCGCCCGGCGGGGCGCGTACCCTTGCCTGTGTCCGGACGGCGCCACGCGCGCGTCCGGGAGATCGTTCTGGAGACCCATCATGGCGTTCCTGCCACGACACATCATCGGGGCGGCACTCGCGTGCGCCCTCGTCCTGATATTCCCCGCGTCGCCGGCGTTCGCGCACGACGCGCTCAAGAGCAGCTCGCCTGCCAAGGACTCCCAGGTCGGCTCGGTCGACGAGATCGAGCTCGAATACAGCGCGAGCGTGAAGTTCCCGTTCGTCGTGCTGCACGACGCGGCGGGCAAGGAGGTCCCGCTCGGCAAGCCGGTGCTCGAAGGGCCGAAGGTGCTCACCGACGTCCCGCAGCCGCTCCCCCCGGGCCCGTACGTCATCGCCTGGCGGGTGGTTTCGTCCGACGGGCATCCCATTGAGGGCGAAATCCCCTTCAGCGTGAAAGGATCACCTTCTTCATCGGCTTCGCCCTCGTCCATCGGCGGGGGGCCGACGGCGAGCACGCCGCCCCGGGCGGTCGGGTCCGCCGCGGCGGCCGGCGAGCGGCCCGCGGCCTCCGCGGGGGTTCCCGGCTGGATCTGGGGCGGGCTGGTGGTGCTTGTCGTGCTGGGCGCGTTCGTTCTGATCCGGACCGCGCGCCGCGGCCCAGATCGGGAGGAAGTGGATGCGGATTGAGGAAGCCAGACAGATCGCTCGGCAGTGGGTGCTGGAGGAAGGCGCCGCGCTGCCGGGCTTCGACGGGGCCTTCCTGACCGGGTCGGCCCTGTGGGCCGACCCGGCCGCCGAGCTGGCCGCGACCTCGGACGTGGACGTCATCGTGGTCACGGACCAGCCCGTCCGCCTGGGCAAGTTCGCCTACCGCGGGGTCCTGCTGGAGGTCTCCTCCGTCTCCGAGCTGGGCTCCACCCACGAGGTGCTGAGCGACTACCACCTGGCCGGCAGCTTCCACCTCCCCTGCGTGCTGGCCGACCCGTCCGGGCGGCTGACCGAGATCCAGCGGGTGGTCTCGCGCGACTTCGCCGAGCGGCCGTGGATCCTGGCCCGGTGCACCAACGCCATGGACCGGGTGCGCGGGTTCATCAACGGCATCGACGAGCGGGCGCCCCTGCCCGACCAGGTCAACTCGTGGCTGTTCGGCACCGGGGTGACCACCCACGTGCTGCTGGTGGCGGCGCTGCGCAACCCCACGATCCGGCGCCGCTACGTGGACGTGGGCGAGCTGCTCGCCGAGCACGGGCGGCTGGACTTCCACGAGAGCCTGCTCGAACTCCTGGGCGCCGCGCACCTGAGCGCGGCCCGGGTCGAGCGGCACCTGGCCGTGCTGGAGAAGGTGTTCGACGCCGCGGCGGCCGTCCGCGTCCCCTCCTACCCGTTCGACTCGGACATCACCCCGGCCGCGCGGCCCATCGCCATCGACGGCACCCGCGAGCTCATCGGGCGCGGCCTGCACCGGGAGGCGGTCTTCTGGCTGGTGGCCACCTACGCGCGCTGCCTGGCCAAGCGGGCCCTGGCGGGTGAGCAGGCAGGTGAGCAGGCGGGCGAGCACGGATACGAGGACGGCTTCCGCGAGCTGCTGGCCGACCTGGGGGCGGAGACCCGCCGGGACCGGCGCCGCAAGGGAGACCTGGTCCTGGCGGCGCTGCCCGGCGTGTGGCAGACGGCGATGGCCCTGTGTTAGGGCCTCAGGCCACGTAGGGGGTGGTCCGGCGGGCGTCCCGCAGCACCCCGCTCCACCAGCCGAGCTGGTCGAGCAGCGCCTTGGCGGCGACGTCGGGCCCCTCCGGGTCCAGCAGCTCGCCGTCGGGGCCGAACCGGCTCCAGTGCTGGTCGAAGCTGATCGTGTTGCGGATCGTCACGGCGTGCACCTCGGCGAAGACCGGCCGCAGGTGCTCGGCCGCCCGCACCCCGCCGCCGTACCCGCCGTAGGAGACGAGCGCGACCGGCTTGGCCATCCACGCCGTGAAGTGCCAGTCGATGGCGCTCTTGAGCGAGGCCGGGAAACTGTGGTTGTACTCCGGCGTCACCACCGCGAACGCGTCCGCCGCCGCCAGCCGCGCGGCCAGCCGCCTGAGGTCCTCCGGGCGGGACTCCACGTCGGCCAGCTCCTCGGGGGTGGCGGGCATCACCGCGGGCAGCGGCGTCTGCGCCAGGTCGATCACGTCGAGGTCGAACAGCCCGTGCGTGCGCGCCCGCTCCGTGAGCCACTCCGTGATCCTGGGGCCGAACCGCCCTTCGCGAACGCTGCCGGTGATCACTGCCAATGTCATGTTCTCCATGCGTCCCAGGCTCGTGGACACCGGGCGGGCTAGGGAGACCGCGCTGAGACTGGCCCTCACGGGGCCACGCTACGGGCCGGTCGCCGGGCCTACACTCGTGGCCCGTGGATGACAACGAACTGGGGGCGTTCCTGCGCTCCCGCAGGGAGGCCGTCAGGCCCGAGGACGTCGGGCTGCCCGGCGGCCCGCGGCGGCGCACGCCGGGGCTGCGCAGGTCCGAGCTGGCCACCCTGGCGGGGGTGAGCGTCGAATACCTGACCAGGCTGGAGCAGGGCCGCGACCGCAACCCGTCCACGCAGGTGCTCATCACGCTGGCCGACGCGCTGCGGCTGACCCACGAGGAGCGCGTCCACGTGCGTCAGCTGGCCAAGGTGGCCAGCGGCGACGTGCGGCTGTGCCCGGCCGCGGCCGAGGCCCCGGC
>NZ_JBSFTC010000161.1:0-24900 GCF_053590415.1 Nonomuraea sp. NPDC003201 | reverse complement strand
ATTGGTCCTGCCGCACATCAGGAACCCGTTCTTCGCCGACATCCTCGACGGCCTCACCGAATATCTGGAGAACACCGACTGCGGCGGCCGTCACCCGGGCCCCCGCCGCACTCGCCAGCCCCACGATCGGCAGCCCCAGCGCGCCACCGGCCCCCGTGACCAGCACCCGCGTACCCGGCTTCAGCTCGGCCGCCTCCACCAGGCTCAGGGCCGCGGGCCCGACCTGGATCAGCGCGGCCGCCCACCACAGAGGCACCTCGTCGGGCACCGGGACCACCGTCTCGACGTCGGCCACGACCCGCTCGGCGTACGCGCCGCCGCCGGGCAGGAACGCGGCCACCCGCCGCCCCGCCCACGCGCCGTCCACCCCGTCGCCCACCGACAGCACCCGCCCGGCCACGCCGGTGCCGGGCACGAACGGGGGCTCGCCGGGGAACCACTCCCGTCCCCACCCGGCCCGCAGCTGCGCGTCGAGCGACATCACGTCCACCACCGACACGCCGATGAGCACCTGCCCCGGGCCGGCCTCCGGCTCCGCCGCCTGCCGGACCTCCAGCACCTCGGGACCGCCGAACCTCGTCACCTCGATCACGTTCATGCGGCCGAGTCTGTAACCTCAAGTCCGGTTGAGGTCAATTCCGGGGCAGGTCACTCTCAGCCGAACAGCTTGTCCGCCTGCTGGATGACGACCATCACGGTCAGCGTGCCGAAGAACGCCACCGACCAGATCAGCGCGCCGAGCCGGTACGAGCGCACCTTGATGGCGTCGGGCAGCGAACGCCGGTTGAGGATGATCAGCAGGATCGAGTACACGAACATCATCACGGCCGCGAAGCACGCCGAGAGCACCAGCAGGATGAGCGGCTGGTCGAAGCCCGCCAGCAGGAAGGCGATCCCGATCAGCGCCATCGCCCAGACGGTGTAGAAGTAGACGCGGTTCACCGAGACGGGCTTGTCACGCAGGTAGACCGTCTTGATCGTGTCGGAGGCCAGTCGCGAGGTGTAGTCGACGATGCCCATGGCGGAGGCGAACAGCGCCAGCGCCCCGATCACCCAGAACAGCACCCCGAACCACGGCCCGACGACCTCCTGCAGCACCTCGCCCTCGACCTTGAGGAACTGGATGCCGTTGGCCAGCCCCTCCCGGCCGAACACGGTGGAGTAGGCCAGCATCGACATGAACGCGATCGTCAGGAACGACACCACGGCGAAGGTCCAGGCCTGCTCGATGTTCGCGAAGCGCCACCACTGCCGCCAGCGCGCCAGGTTCTCCTTGGTGGGCGCGAACTGGAAGCCGGTCGAGGCGGCCGCCTCCTCCTGGCCGGTCACCGGGCTGACCAGGCGCGGCACGTACAGGCCCATGCCGAAGCCCTTGTCGCGGATCCAGTTGCTCTGGCAGAGGTTCTGGCCGCCGCCCGCGCCGGCGTAGGCGATGGCGCCCATCAGCAGCGAGAACTCCAGCGGCGGCACCGGGATCCGGGCGCCGACGGTCAGGCCCTTGCCGAGCTGGACCCAGCTCTCCGCGTTGATCGCGAACAGGACGGCGACCAGGATCAGCGTGGCCACCAGGATGATCTTCACGAAGATGACCCGTTCGAGCGCGGTGTAGATCACCGGCGCCAGCGTCAGGCCGAGCGCGATCACGACGAGCATGCCGATGGCGATCCACCGCACGCTGCCCGCGCCCGACCCGGTCAGGTACGTCACCATCGTCGCGGACGTGGTGACCCAGCCGGGCCAGAGGTTCGAGCAGAGCGTCATCACCACGAAGACCAGGCCCCAGTGTTTCCACATCCGGCTGAAGCCGGTGAGCGCGGTCTCACCGGTGGCCAGCGTGTAACGCTCGATCTCCATGTTCAGGAACCACTGCGTGATGATGCCGATCGCGGCTCCCCAGACGAAAATGAGCCCGACTTGGGAGGCGATGTACGGCCAGAGAATGAATTCGCCCGACGCCAGCCCCACACCCGCGCCGACCAGCCCCGGGCCGATGATGCGCCAGGTCGATCGGGGAGGGTCGGGCAGGTCGCGGACGGTGACGGACGGTAGGACTCGCGCGGGAACGGTCGGGGTGAACTCCGCCATGCGAATCTCCTTGCTAAGCGTTGCTTAGCCGCCACATTACAGAGACCGCAAACTCTGGTGGAATACCTAGTTAACCTGCTTGACGACGTATTCTCCGCGTTCGGTGAAACCCACGACACGCCAGCCCGCTTTCATGCGCCGGCCGAGCGCGTCACGCACGGCCAGCCGCCACGCCGCGGCCGCCGCCGGGTCCTCGCGCCGCAGCCGCTCGACGTCCGCCGGCGTCCCCACGAGCACCGTGCCGCCCCGCGCCTCCTTGGCCACGGGCCACCCGCCCTCGTCCGACAGGAGCGCCTCGGCGGCGGGCGGTTCGCCGGGTTTCGCCGTTTCTGTGAGGCGCCATGCGGCCAGCAGCCGGTCGGACGCGTCACCCTCGTTGATCGCGTCGGCCATCTTCCCGTAGAAGTCCTCCAGGTACTCCTCCGGCATGGCGCCCAGCTTGACCAGGTTGAAGCGCGCGTTCCTGCGTACGAGGGGGTCGAACGTCCAGGTGATCCGCTCCAGCCCCCGGCCCAGGCACCACTCGCGCTGGTGCGACTTGAGCGCCTGGCCGATGCCCCTGCCGGTGACGGCGCCGGTCACGTGCGAGTGCAGCGTCCGCTCCGCCGCCCTGAACCCGACCGAGGCGCCCACGAGCGTGCCGCCCTCGTCGTACGCGCCCGCCACGTAGTTGCCCGTGTGCGCGAACCCGATCATCAGCTCTATCGTCACGGGCGGGTTGTGCGGCGCCGGGTGCCAGATGTCGTCGAAGAGCCGGTAGACCTCCTCGAACTCGCCGATCTCGCGCAACTCCCTGATCTTCACACCACCGTTCACCCCTCCATTTACGCACGCACGCCCGCGCGTGCCCGCCGGACGTCCCCTTACGCACGGCCGCGCGTCCCCGCCGGACGTCCCCAGCGGGATCGCCGGCGGAGCGTCGTCCCACGGCGCGGCGCGCTCCGCGGTGTCGCGTGCTCGGCGTCAGGCGTCGGCGGGGACCCGGAGCCTCGGTCCGGGGCCGCAGATCGGGGCCCGCAGATCCGGGGCCGCACCGTCGCGGCTACGGTGTCCGCAGGTCGACGGGGCGGTAGGCGGGGGCCGGGGGCCTGGCGGTGAGGCGGCGGTAGAGGGTGGTGGGGCCCGGCCAGTTGTTCGTCACGCGGCCCTCGGCCGTCTTGTACCAGCTCCGGCAGCCGCCGCCCCACACCATCCGCGCCATCGCCGCGTCGAGCTGCCCGCGCCAGGCCGCCATCACCTCGGGCCGCACCTCGATCGGCCCGTTGGCGGACAGGTGCGGCAGGCAGGACATGATGTGCTCCACCTGGCACTCGATCATGAAGACGATGGAGTTGTGGCCGAGGTTGGTGTTGGGGCCGTACAGGAGGAAGAGGTTGGGGAAGTTCGGCACGGAGATGCCCAGGTACGCCTCGGGTCCGCCCTTCCACTGCTCCTCCAGCGTGCGGCCGTCGCGCCCGGTGATCTCCATGGGGGCCAGGAACTCGGTGGTCCGGAAGCCGGTGGCGTAGACGATCGTGTCCACCTCGTGCGGGCCCTCGGTGGTCTCGACGCCCGTGGGCGTGATCCGTACGATCCTGTCCGTCACGACATCGACGTTGGGCCTGGTCAGCGCGGGATAGAAGGCGCTGTCGATGACGACCCGCTTGCAGCCCGGCGGGTAGTCGGGCGTGAGCTTGGCCCGCAGCGCCGGGTCGGGCACCTGGTCGTGCAGGTGCCGCAGGGCGCGTTTCCTGAGCAGGTCCGCGCTCCAGCCCTGGGCGAGCGCGGGATAGAGGGTGGCCTCGGCGTACCGGTAGAGCCACTCGCGGTAGGCGCGCTGGAGTCCGGGCACGTAGCGGAACCCCAGCCTGGCCAGCGGTCCGAAGGTGGTGTCCGGTTTGGGGATGACCCAGTTCGGGGTGCGCTGGAAGACGTACAGGCGCTCGGCCTGCTCCGCGACGCGCGGGATGAGCTGGGCCGCCGACGACCCGTTCCCGATCACGGCGACGCGGCGGCCGGTGAGGTCGTGGGTGTGGTTCCAGCGGGCGGAGTGGAAGGAGACACCCCCGAAGCTCGACATTCCCGAAATGTCGGGTAGGTGGGGGCGGTTGAGCTGGCCCACGCCGGTGACGACCACGTCGAACGCCTCGGTGCGGCCGCCGCTCGTCACCTGCCACCTGGTGCCGTCGAAGTCGGCGCGCTGGACTTCCGCGCCGAACCGGATTTTTCGCCTGACGTCGTATTTATCGGCGCAATGTTCAAGGTATCCAAGTATTTCGGGCTGTTCTGGGTAACGACGGGTCCAGCTCGCGTACTGCTCGAATGAGTACGAGTAAAGATGCGAGGGAATGTCGCACCCCGCCCCGGGATAGCTGTTGTCGCGCCAGGTGCCTCCGAGGTCGTCCGCCCTCTCGAAGATCACGTACGAGCGGATCCCGGCCCGTTCGAGCCGGATCGCCATGCACAGCCCGCCGAACCCCGCTCCGACGATCGCGACGCTTGGTGACATGCCGCCCTCCGCAGGTCAGGATTCACTTACATTACGCCGAACGCCGTTCCACCGACACCCTCTCCCGTGCCGATAGTCTGCGCAGGTGGCTGCTGTGTCGTTGACGAACGTGATCGAGGTGCTCGAGGCGGCCTACCCGCCCGCCCGGGCCGAGTCGTGGGACGCCGTGGGGCTGGTCTGCGGGGATCCGGCGCAGGAGGTGCGCCGGGTGCTGTTCGCGGTCGACCCGGTGGCGGCCGTGGCCGAGGAGGCCCTGGAGTGGCGGGCCGACGTGATCGTCACCCATCACCCCCTGTACCTGCGCGGCACCACCAGCGTGGCCGCGACCACGCCGAAGGGCCGCCTGATCCACACCCTGATAAAGAACGACATATCGCTTTACACCGCCCACACGAACGCCGACGTGGCCAACCCCGGCGTGTCGGACGCCCTGGCCAGGGCCGTGGGCCTGGTGGGCGACCTGGTGCCGCTCCAGCCGTTCCCGGACGACCCGTGGCGGGGCCTGGGCCGCATCGGCGAGCTGCCCTCGGCGATGACGCTGGGCGACTTCGCGGCGCAGGCCTCCAAGGGCCTGCCCCGTACGTCCTGGGGCATCCGCGTGGCGGGCGACCTCGACCGGCCCGTCACCCGCGTCGCGGTCAGCGGCGGCGCCGGCGACTCCGTGCTCGGCACGGCCAAGGCGGCCGAGGTCGATGTGTTCCTGACGGCGGATCTGCGGCATCATCCGGCGAGTGAGTTCGTGGAGTCGGGTGGGCCGGCGCTCATCGACGCCGCGCACTGGGCGACCGAGTGGCCCTGGCTGGACAGCGCGGCGTCCATCCTGCACTCGAGTGGCGTTACCGTTGAAACGCGCGTCTCCGCCACGGTCACCGATGCTTGGACAAAAGGATATTGATCATGAAAGCTGCCCCTGAGGCACAGAAGAGACTGCTCGACCTGGCAGAGCTCGACTCCGTGATTGATCGGCTGGCCCACCGCCGCCGCACCCTGCCCGAGCTGGCCGAGATCGATGAGCGGTCGAAGTTGTTCGCCAAGGTCGCCACCCAGGTGATCGAGGCCGAGACCGAGGCGGGCGACCTGGCCCGCGAGCAGGCCAAGGCGGAGAGCGACGTCGACGCCGTGCGCACGCGTGCCGACCGCGACCAGAAGCGCCTCGACTCCGGCGCCGTGACCTCGCCGCGCGACCTTTCCAGCCTGCAGTCCGAGATCGCCTCGCTGCACAAGCGCCAGGGCGACCTGGAAGAGGTCGTGCTGGAGATCATGGAGCGCAGGGAGGCCGCCGACACCAAGGTCACCGACCTGATCACGCAGCGTGACGAGCTTGCCGCCGCCCTGTCCACCGCCGAGGCCCGCCGCGACGAGGGGCTCCAGGGGATCGACAAGGAGGCTTCGGAGGTCCAGGGCCGCCGGGGCGGCGTCTCCGGCGAGATCCCCGCCGACCTGCTGGCGCTCTACGAGAAGCTCAAGGACCAGTACGGCGTGGGCGCCGCGATGCTGCGGGGCGGCCGGTGCCAGGGGTGCAAGGTGGCCCTGTCCATCGCCGAGATGAACCGCATCAAGGCCGCGCCCCACGACGACGTCCTCCGTTGTGAGGAGTGCCGGCGCATCCTCGTACGTACGGCAGAGTCAGGCCTGTGACCTCCTACGTCATCGAGGCGGACGGCGGCTCCCGCGGCAACCCGGGGCCCGCCGGCTACGGCGCGGTGGTCATGGACGCCTCCGACGGCCAGGTGCTGGCGGAGGCGGCCGAGGCCATCGGCGTCACGACCAACAACGTCGCCGAATACCGCGGCCTGATCGCCGGCCTGCAGGCCGTGCTCCGGCTCGGCGGCGAGGGCGCGCCGGTGGCCGTCCGGATGGACTCGAAGCTGGTCATCGAGCAGATGGCGGGCCGCTGGAAGATCAAGAACGAGGGGCTGCGGCCGCTCGCGATGGAAGCCGGATCGCTGGTCAGGCGGCTGCGGGTGACGGAGTGGACCTGGATCCCCCGCGAACGCAACAAGCACGCCGACCGCCTGGCCAACGAGGCCATGGACGCGGCCGCCAAGGGCCTGACCTGGAAGGCCGGCGGCACCACCCAACCAGAGCTACAGGAAGAGCCCCCGCCCGCCGTCGGACAGCTCCCGACCGCGGGCGGACAACCCCCCTCGGCCCGCACTGCGGCCCCCACCGCGTCGGCGGCCACCACGTCGCCTGCCATCGCCCAGCAGACAGACCTCCTCGACATAGGCGCAATCGGCACCACGGGCACCATCTCCGAAATATCCGCCCCAACCGCCTCCACCGCCGCGGCCCAGCAACGCACGGCCAAGGCGCCCGCCAAGGGCACCGGCTGGGCTCCGCCGACCCGCGTGGCCACGTCCTTGCTGCTGCTCAGGCACGGCGAGACCGCGCTGTCCGTGGAGCGCAGGTTCTCGGGCAGGGGCGACGCCGAGCTCACGGCCAACGGCCTGGCCCAGGCCGCGGCGGCCGCCGAACGGCTGTCGCGGGAGCCGTACCGGCTGGATGTGATCGTCAGCTCGCCGCTCAAGCGCGCCAGGCAGACCGCGGAGGCGGTCGCCCGGCGGACCGGCCTCGACGTCGAGGTGGACAAGGACCTCAGGGAGCTCGATTTCGGCGACTGGGAGGGCCACACGTTCACGGAGGTCCAGCGCCGCTGGCCCGCCGAGCTCTCCACCTGGCTCGCCGACCCGGAGACCGCGCCGCCGGGCGGCGAGAGCTTCACCACGGTCGCCCGCCGCGTCCAGGCGGCGGGGGAGCGGCTGGTGGAGCGCTACGAGGGCAAGACCGTCCTCGCGGTCTCCCACGTCACGCCCATCAAGATGCTGCTGCGGCTGGCCCTGATGGCCCCGCTGGAGTCCCTCTACCGCATGCACCTCGACGTGGCCTGCCTGTCGCTGATCGAGTACTACGCGGACGGCCCGGCCGTGGTGAAGTCGTTCAACGACACCTCACACCTGCGCCGTTGACCGGAAACGCCGCGGAGCTTGGTAAAGTGCTAGAGACGAGTCGGCCGGGCGACCGCGTCGGGCCATCCGGCCCGCCGAGGAAGGTCCGGGCTCCACAGGGCAGGGTGGTCGGTAACACCGACCCGGGGTGACCCGCGGGACAGTGCCACAGAAAGCAGACCGCCTCCCGGTTGACGGGAGGTAAGGGTGAAAGGGTGGTGTAAGAGACCACCAGCGCCCACGGTGACGTGGGCGGCTAGGTAAACCCCACCCGGAGCAAGGTCAAGAAGGGACGCTCTCCGGAGCGTCCCGCGCGCGACGTTCGAGGGCTGCCCGCCCGAGCCGCGCGGGTAGACCGCTCGAGGCCGCCGGCAACGGCGGCCCTAGATGGATGGTCGCCCCTTCTCACGAAGGACAAAACCCGGCCTACAGGCCGACTCGTCACACTCCGCCCCTGTGACCAGGGGCGGAGCACCCTTCAAGATTCCAGTTGACGCGGACTTGAGCGTACGCGCCTGTGGGTCTGCGTGTGCCGATACGGAGGTCGGGATCCACCTTGGCGACCTCGCCTAGCGTGATGATCCCCTCATGCGGGGTGGTGCGGGTGCCGTCATACACGCCGGCCGGGCGCTTGGCCTTGGTGCCGGCGAGCAGGGCCTTGAGCGTTGCGGGGTCGCTCAGCCGCATGTCGCCACAGGTCAGGGCAAGGAACTGCTTGTCCTTGATGACCCCCCAGCTCCTGCCTTCCGGCAGACGCTCGCGCCAGAACGAGGACTGCTCGTAGTACCGATCCGGGAAGACAAGGAAGCGCTCGGGGTCCTTGCCATCCCCGGGATCGAGGATCTGGCTTGCGATGACCTCACCGTGAGCCAGTTCGTGGACTCCCGACCGCCGAAAAGTCCGCGGCTCTCCATCCCAGGACGTGGAGACCGTGACGTGCGAGAACGTCACGCCGTTGCCGCTCGCGAGCTGGTGGCGCAGCGCGGCGACGGGGTTGAGGCGAGCCTCGGCCACGGCCGACGGTGGGACGATCACGGCTACGGACGTGATCGTCAGGGCAAGCGCCCAGAGCCTCATGCGGTCGTCTCCTCGGAACGGGGGCAGACGGGTGATCATCGTAGGCGGATATCTCGTCCCGGTATCAACGTGATTGGCTCAATGAATCGGCCTGACCTCACACCTGAACCCGCGTGAATCGATCGACATGCTGCAGGTCTGGTTCGAGTCCTGTCGCCGGCTTGACAAAGCTGAGCGATACACAGCAACGAGCATGAGTTACTTGTCGTCGCCGTAGTAGATGGAGAAGGGGTCGTCGAAGTCGAGAGGTTCGTTCACGTCAAGTGTGAGCTGAACGCTCCTGGTGGGCCTGAGACCCGGGACATCATCGAGGATCGTGTCCTCACCCGAGGCGTGCATGAGCTGGTAGACGGCCCGGCTCACGGTCTGCACGTCAAATTCGGCGTCATCCTCGACGTCGTCCGGCCACACTTGCAGGTAGGCAGCCCGGCCGGCGGCCATCAGCGCCTCCCGGTCGTTGATCAGAAAGTCGTGGCGTATGAGTACGGCGATCCGCTCCGCAGACTCCGTTTCCGCAGACTCCTCTTCCTCTTCGTCGTCCTCGATGCGGTAATCGAAGGAAGGGGAGATCCCGGTGAGATCGAACTGGGCGTCGCAGAAGCGGCGAGCTACCTCCGAGAGCGGGCTGTCCATCGCAAAGATCTCCGCAATTTCCCGTTGGCGCCCCTCCATTCCGCACAAGGTCTCGGCGTGCTGAAGCACCTCTGCCGCGAACGCTTCGGCCGCCTCTCGTAACCGCTTCCGGGCCTCGTCCGAGAACTGCGTGACCTCCTTGTGGACCTCATCGTCCTTGAACGAAGCCGTGTCCCGATCGCCCATGGAGGATCCCTTCGTCCGATCCAGTCTCACCAGTGCACGGTGCGGCACACTAACCAGTCCATCGACCTAGGCAAAGCCCACTCCTCCCGATCGCGAGGACTGCTTTGGGAGGAAGAAGCCGCAGGTTCACATTGGCCACGGACGTGGTTCCGCCGGCGGAAGCTCGGGACAGGGGCTCGGCACCGTGCCACCATGCCGACGAGCGATGTGAGCCTCAAGTAACCGAACGGCCAGTCCGTGACGGTAGTGGAAGGCGAAGAGCTGCGGAACATCCCCATTAGGGCCCGGACGTTCGGGATCAGCCCCATAGGCCAAGAGCACGGCGGTACATGCAGCGTTCAGCGGCTGTCGGGTCTGGGATGCTCCGTCAGCTTCCATGTCGATCGCGTGCAAGAGCAAGGTCATGTCGGACCACACCTCGTTTGGATCGGTGCCGGCATCGAGTAACCGAGTCAACTCCTCCAGGTCACCGTGCTCCACCGCCTGATGCGCCTGAGTCATCGGCTCGTAGGCTGCCGCTTCATGTTCCATGGCTGTGATCAAAGCAGACATCATGGTCCTGGCGCCGGGCACGCGGCAGGGGCATAACCGCGGCTCCTCGCAGGGCACTTCCCGGCCCGCTGCCGCTCCCTGGTGGGGGCGACGGGCACGGAGAAAATGCGTGGCGGGGCCCGTGTGCCTGACGTTATCTTCTCCATGGGTGCGCCGGACGTGCCCTTTCTGCGGCTTTGAATCAGCAGATCGGAGGTGCGGAGCGGAATGGCTTGTCGCCTCCACGCGCTCTGCTTCGACGCACACAACCCGCTCCGTCTCGCGCGCTTCTGGGCCGGCGTCCTGGACTGGGAGCTGGCCGACGACCCCCGGGACGGCGTCGCGCTCCTGCCGGGCGATGACACCGGGTTCCGGATCCGGTTCCTGGCGTCCCAGGCGCAGAAGATCAGCCAGAACCAGATGCACTTCGACCTGACGAGCAAGTCCCTCGAGGGCCAGCAGGAGACGGTGGCGAGGGCGCTCGGGCTCGGCGGCCGGCACATCGACGTCGGTCAAGGTCCGGAGGATGAGCACGTGGTGCTCGCGGACCCCGAAGGCAACGAGTTCTGCGTGATCGAGCCGGGCAACAACTTCCTCGCCGAATGCGGATTCGTCGGAGCGCTCGCGTGCGACGGCTCGCAGGAGGTCGGCTACTTCTGGAGCGAGGCGCTGGGCTGGCCGCTGGTCTGGGATCAGGACCAGGAGACCGCGATCCGCTCGCCGCAGGGCGGCCCGAAGATCACTTGGGGCGGTCCGCCGCTGGATCCGAAGACCGGGAAGTACCGGCTGCATTTCGACCTCGCTCCGCCCGCCGACGGTGATCAGCAAGCGGAGGTCGAGCGGCTCATCTCCCTCGGGGCGACGCGCGTCGACATCGGTCAGGGCGAGGTCGACTGGGTGGTCATGGCCGATCCCGATGGCCATGAGTTCTGTGTTCTGAGCCCGCGATAGCGCCGTCGTTCGAGCCCTCTCGTGGCCGCTGACCAGGCGAAAGTCTCCTTAGCCCGTTCGTGAGGCGAGGTGTGGCGCACGTCACAGACGGCCCATGTCACGTATCGACGAGCAGCTTGCATCACGTGGTCGTCAGTGCGATGAGAAAGGCGCAAAGATGACCAAAAACCGTGAAGCGGGCACGCATCGGGTTCTGATTCTGGGGGCGGGGTACGCGGGCATGGCCGCGGCGATCCAGCTCGCGGCTCGGGGCAAGCGGCGCGAGGACGTGCAGGTGACCCTGGTGAACGCGCAGGAGCGGTTCACCGAGCGGCTGCGGCTGCACATGTCGGCGACCGGGCAGCGGGTCGCCGAGCTGAGCATCCCGGAGCTGCTGGCGGGCACGGGCGCGCGGTTCGTGCGGGGCTGGGTGACGGCGGTGGACGCGGACGCGAAGCTCGTACGGATCGACGACGACCGGGTGCTGCACTACGACACGCTGGTGTACGGGCTGGGCAGCATGGCCGACACGGCGGCGGTGCCGGGTGTGGAGGATCACGCGTACACGCTCAACAGCGCGCAGGACGCCGAGCTGCTGGCCGATCGCCTGGCCCGGCTGGGCCGTGGCACGGTCGTGGTCGGCGGCAGCGGGCTGACCGGCGTCGAGTCGGCCGCGGAGATCGCCGAGCAGTACCCGGAGCTGGACGTCGTGCTGCTGGGCCGGCAGGAGCCCGGCGCGGCCATGAGCCCCAAGCCGAGGGCGTATCTGCAGGCCGCGCTCGCGCGCCTGGGCGTCCGGGTGCTCAGCGGGGTGGAGGTGGTGAAGGTGCTGCCGGACGCGGTGGAGCTGGCGGGCGGAGAGCTCGTCGCCGCCGACGCCGTGCTGTGGACGAGCGGTACGCGGGTGTCGCCACTGGCCGCCGCGGCCGGTCTGACCGTCGACGAGCGTGGCAGGGTCGTCACCGATGCCGCGCTGCGGTCGGTGTCGCACCCGGACGTGTACGCCGTGGGCGACGCGGCCGCGATCCGGCAGGGCTACGGCGTCATGCACGGCACCTGCCAGGGCGGTATGCCGACCGGTGTGCACGCCGCGGTGTCGATCGTCCGCACGCTGGACGGCAGGCGGCCCAAGCCGTTCCGCTTCGGCTACTACCACACGCCGGTGAGCCTGGGGCGGCACGACGCGGTCGTCCAGTTCACCCACCCCGACGACAGCCCCCGACGGGTCCATCTCACCGGCCGGACGGCGGCACGGTACAAGGAGACGGTGACCGCCTCGCCCTGGCCCACCTATGGCCGCATGAAGAAGCTGCCCGCCTCGGGCGTGTTCTGGCCCCGCGGCGGCCGCTTCACCCGGGGTGTCCGGTGACGCAGCCGTACTCCGATCGCGACCAGCAGGTCTTCAACCAGCATCGCAACCTGCTGTTCTCCGTGGCCTACCGCATCCTCGGCACCGTGGCGGACGCCGAGGACGCGGTCCAGGAGGCCTGGATCAAATGGTCGGCCGCCGACCGTTCGCAGGTGGCCGACCCCAAGGCCTATCTGGCGCGGATCGTGTCGAACCTGGCGCTGCAACGGCTGCGCTCCACGCAGCACCAGCGTGAGACCTACGTCGGGCCGTGGCTTCCGGAGCCGATCCTGACCAGCGGCGACACCGCCGACGACGTGACGAACGCCGAGTCGGTGTCGACGGCGATGCTGGTGGTGCTGGAGACCCTGAGCCCGCTCGAACGCGCGGTCTTCGTGCTGAAGGAGGTCTTCGGCTTCAGCCACGCCGAGATCGCGGAGGCGGTGGAGCGCTCCGAGTCCGCGGTGCGCCAGGCCGCGCACCGTGCTCGCGAGCACGTACGGGCCCGGCGGCCCCGGTTCACCGCGGACCGGTCGCGGCAACGCGACGTCACCGAACGCTTCCTCGCCGCCGCGACCGGCGGCGACATCAACACCCTCATGGAACTGCTGTCCCCGGACGTCACCCTGTGGACCGACGGCGGCGGCAAGGTTCGCCAGGCGCTGCGGCCGGTGGCGGGCGCGGAGACGGTGGCCGCCTGGTTCGCCGCCATCGGTCAGGTCACCTACCAGGGCGTCGAGCCCGCCGACATGAACGCCGCACTGGTCGAGATCAACGGCGGCCCGGGCGTGGTGTTCAGCGGCCCGGGCCGGGTGATCGCCACCGTCACGTTCGACTTCGACGCCGAGGGTCGCATCTTCACCATCCACAACATCGCCAACCCGGACAAACTCCAGGCCATCGCGGACGGCACCACGCGCGACGTCCGTACCCCCTGAGACTTCGCGCGCGGGACTAACGGCTGAGGAGCTCGCTGAAGATCTCCACCACTTCGGGCCGGTCGAAGGGGCCGACGTGGGGCGCCGCGACGCTTCGCACGTCGGTCGGGTTGTCCGGCGTGAGGCGGTCGGCCTCCTGGATGAACCGGTCCTGCAGCGCCGGCGGGATCAGCCGGTCGAGGGTGAAGCGTACGTAGGTCCGGGGAATGCGGCCCCACGTGTGCGCCTCGCCCCGGGCGTCGGCCATGGGGATGCCGGCGGACTCGTCCGGTTCGAGCAGGTTGAGCAGCCGGCTCACCCCCTCGTCGGTGAAGTCGCCGGCCAGAGCCTCCTTGACGCCGCGGATCACCGCCGGGTCGGCCGAGCGCCAGTTGAGCCGGGTCACCCCGAGGACCGCGGGGTCGGCGACCAGCGCCTGGGTCACTTGGGGGAGCAGGCTGTCGCTGTTCTCGGGGGTGGAGAGGTAGGCGGCCAGGTTCGGCAGGTCCACGCAGCAGTACGCGGCGACATAGACGACCCGGTCGAGCAGCTCGGGGATGGCGTTGCCGACCCTGCTCACGGTGACGCCGCCCTGGCTGGCGCCGGCCAGGATCACGGGCCCTAGGCGGCGGGCGCGGCGGACCACGTCCACGACGCGTTCGACGTAGTCGTCGATGGTGATCTTGGCGAGCGGCGACGGCTCGGTCGCCAGCGCCTGGAGGTCCTGCGGGGCCTGGTACGCGCGGGGGTAGAACGCCTCGTCGCCGTGTCCCGGAAGGTCGACCATCAGGGCTCGGTGCCCGCGCAGGGTGAGTTCGCGGATCAGCCCCGTGCCCAGGGCCGAGGAGGAGTTGGTCCCGTGGACGAACACCAGGGTCGGCGCGCGTCCTGCTTCATGGTTGGTCATCGTCGTTCTCTTCCTTGTTCGTCGGGTTTGTGCGGCCGGTTAAGGGCGTGGTGGTCACGGGCGCGGCCGGCGCCACATCGGCCACAGGAGCGGGCTGTCGGCCACGCGTACCGGTTCGCCGAGATCCTCGAAGCCGTGCCGCAGGTAGAGGTCGCGGCTGCGGGGCGAACTCGCCTCCAGGTACGCGGCGAGCCCGTCGGCGTCCGCCCGCTCCAGCCGGTGCCGCAGCATCGCCGTACCGAGTCCGGCGCCCTGCCGCCCGCCGACCACGCCCATGCACGCGAGGTAGAGGTGCGGTTCGTGGTCGGGGTGCCGTTGGGCCAGCGCCTCGCCGACGGCCTGCAGCCGTGCTCCGTTCTCGCCGAAGACCTGGTCCGCCCCCTCGTGGGACGTCTGGCCGGTGGCCGGCGCCAGCCACAACGAGGCGCCTTCGCGACCGCCGATCAGGTACGCCTCGGCGGTGGGATGGGTCAGCAGGGAGCGGTAGAAGTGCGACTGGAGCCGACCTCGTTCGCTCACCTCGGGGAAGAGCCAGCAGGCGAGGGGGTCGTTCATGAACGCCTCGGTGAGGACGTCCAGCACCGCCTGCTCGTCCGCTCCATCCGCCTTCCGCACGGATGCGTACGGTGTATCAACTGTCATGCGTACAGAGTATTTCGATAGCCGCCCTTCTGGCTGTTTTAGAGGAAGGAAGTGAACTAGTACTGTATAGAGTGAACTAGTGCACTTATCGATGGATCGGAGGTCCCCATGCAGCGAACGAATCCGCCCTATCAGCGGATCGTCGCGGAGATCCGTGCCCGGATCCTGAGCGGCGCCCTGCGGCCCGGCGACCGGATGCCGTCCATCCGGCAGATCGCCCAGCGATGGGGCGTCGCGCTCGCCACCGCGACCAAGGTGATGGCGGCGCTGCGCGACGAAGGGCTGGTCGAGACAAAGGTCGGCTCCGGCGCGGTGGTCGGCTCACGTACGACCCTCAAGCAGCCGGCCGTGCCGCCGAGGCCGCGGCAGGCCGGCGTCCCCAAGCAGGCGCTCAATCGCGAGCAGATGCTCCGCACCGCCATCAAGATCGCCGACGCCGAAGGGCTCGACGCCGTGTCCATGCGGCGGCTCGCGGCCGAGCTCGGCGCCGGTCCGATGTCGCTCTACCGGCACGTGGAGAACAAGGACGAGCTGGTGACGCAGATGGTCGACGAGGTCTTCGGCGAACCGGAGCTCCCCGTGCCCGGGCCGGACGGCTGGCGGGCCAAGCTCGAACTGATCTCCCGCGCGCAATGGCAACTGGTACGGCGGCACCTCTGGCTGCCCAGGGCCGTCTCGTTCACGCGCCCGCTGCTCGTGCCCAACATGATGGCCCACACCGAATGGACCCTGCGCGCGCTCGACGGGCTCGGCCTGCCCATGACGACCTGCATCCGAGAGGCGCTCGCACTGCACGGACTGGTCATCACCGTCGCCCTGTCGATGGCGGACGAGGTCGAGGCGGAGCAGGAGACCGGTGTGACCCTCGACCGGTGGTGGCTCGCGCAACGGAACCGCGCCGACGAACTCCTCAACAGCGGACGATTTCCGCTGCTGGCCACGATTCCGGAGGAGACGGTGTCGGACCTGGACGGGCTGTTCGAGTACGGCCTCGCGCGTCATCTGGACGGCTTCGCCGCCCTGGTCGAGGGTCAGGCCCGGGCGCGACCATGAGCCCTCGTCAGGCTTCGACGTTCCGCAGCGCCGTGTCGGCCAGGACGGGGTCACCCGCGGGAGCGGGCTTGGCGGGGATGCGCTTGCCCAAAGTGACGAACAGCAGGATCAGGCCCACGGTCAGCAGGACGTGACCCAGGCCGGAGATCAACGCGATGGCTTCACCACTGGGGCGGCCCAGGACGGTCAGGGTGCCGTGGAGGGTCATCATGGCGACGGTCACCGCCAGGCCGGCGTTGTAGATCCAGAAGAACCAGCCGAAGAGCCGGACGGAGGTCAGCGCGAACAGCTTCTCCAGAGCGAGGACCACGAGAAAGAACAGCATCCCGAGCGCGAGCAGGTGCGTGTGGACGACGTCCAGCTGCGTGTCGCCGGTGAAGCCCGTCAGCTTGGTCAGCTCGCGGTAGTACAGGCCGCTGACCAGCCCGAGGATCATGTAGACGTGAGCAACGTTGAGGATCTTCCTCATGGGCGCTGACCTTCACTCTCGCGCGGGGGAAACGGTGCGGCCCTCGCCGGGTGAGGTTCGCTGGAGGGGAGTTCTTCTGGTGCCGGTCGGTGCCGGTCGGTGCCGGTCGGACATTATCGGACTGTGGTCCGTTATCGCAATGCCGCCGGAGGGCTCGGGTCGAGGCCGGTCAGGGCGGAACTCGCGGCCCACACGCGGGCCGCGAGTTCGGTGTCGGCCAGGTGGCCGCGTACGGGTTCGAGGGTGGGCAGGCCGCGGATCCCGAAGACGCGGGGTCCCCATAGCTGGCCGCCTCGTACGGAGGGGTCGAGTACGGCCCGGACGGCGGGCCAGGCGGCGGCTTCCTTGCCCTGGAGGAGGAGGCCGGCGGGCAGGCCGCGCAGCCGTTCGCCGGTGGTGGGCAGGTGGACCGGCGGGCGGGCCGGTGTGAGGGAGTCGAGTGCGCCGCCGGGGTGGGTGACCACGCTCAGCGTCGTGCTGCCGGCGGCGCGCAGGCGGCGGTCGAGTTCGAAGCCGAAGAGCATCTGCGCGAGCTTGGATCGGGCGTAGGTGCGTTTGGGCCGGTAGTCGCGCGTGCTCTGGAGGTCGTCGAGGTCCAGGGTCTCGGACTTGGCGGTGAAGCTGCCGGTGGTGACGACGCGGCTCGCGGGCGTGGCCGTGAGCAGGGGCGCGAGCCAGTGGAACAGCGCGAAGTGCCCCAGGTGGTTGGTGGCGAACATCAGCTCGTTTCCGTCCCCGGTGACCCGCCGTCGTGGCTGGTCGAGCAGCACTCCGGCGTTGCAGACGACCGCGTCCAGCCTCTCCAGGCTCAGGGCGTCCACGGAGGCTTTGAGCGAGGGGAGGTCGGCGAGGTCCAGGCGGATGTGCCGTACGTCGGCGCCGGGGACGCGGGCGCGGATCGAGGCCCGCGCGGCTTCGGCCTTGGCGGTGTCGCGGCTGCCGAGGATGACGGTGGCGCCGGTGCCGGCGAGTTGTTCGGCGACGAAGTATCCGATGCCGGCGTTGCCGCCGGTGACGAGGAAGTGCTTGCCCTCGGCGGGCGGCAGGCGTCGTACGTCCCAGGGGGACATGGTGGGCTCCCTTGTCTCGATGATTTCTGAACTGACTCTGAAACTATAGTCATTATGGATTCGTAGGCGTTCTAGGTTTCGCTACGATGAAGAAGTGGAGATGGGGCGCCGGGAGCGCAAGAAGGCACAGACCCGCCGGGCGTTGTCGGACGCCGCGTTGCGGCTGTTCGCCGAGCACGGGTACGACGGCGTCACCGTCGCCCAGATCGCCGACGAGGCGGACGTCTCCATCGCCACGCTGTTCGCGCACGTGCCGGACGGCAAGGAAGCATTGATCTTCGACGACGGCGCGGAACGGCACGTCCGGCTGGCCGCCGCTGTTCGCGACCGGCCCGCCGGTCAGTCCGTACTGGAAGCCCTGCGCCGCTGCTTGGCGGGTCGGGGGCCGTTCACCGACGATCTCCCGCCCGAGCTGCGGGCCAAGCGTGATCTGATCGTCAGTACGCCCGCCCTGCGGGAGTACTCGCGCAAGCTCTGGATAGCCGGTGAGGGGCCCTTGGCCGAGGCGATCGCCGCCGAGAGCGGCCGCGAACCGTCCGACATGACCGTCCGCGCGCTCGCCCGCTATGTCCTGGAGATTCCTGAGCTCGCGGGCGTGGAGGCCGACCCCCTGACCGCGATGAACGCCATCTTCGACCTGCTCGAGGCCGGCTGGCCCCAGGCGCACGAGGAGGCCTGACCGGCTCACCCGATCCTGGGGGTGAACTCCGGACGGCGAGGCTGCTCCGGACGGCGAGGCTGCTCCGGACGGCGAGGCTGCTCCGGACGGCGAGGCTGCTCCGGACGGCGACGCCGCTCCGGACGGCGACGCCACTTCCAGCGGCGAGGCCACTCCCGGCGCCACACCTGCAGCACGGGGCCGCCACCCAGTCGCCCCTTAAGCATGGCGCGCCCACCTCGCGGGTCCCTCCAGCACGGCGGCCCCATCCCGTCGCCCCAACCCCGCCGGCCCGTCCGGCACGGCGCGTCCACCCCGCCGGCCCGTCCAGCGCGGCGTAGCCATCCCGTCGCGGCCCAGGCGACTCGGCTCCGCCCGAGGCGTCGTCACCGCTCAGCCTGGCCGCGTGCCTTCGGCCACCACCACGGACTCGGCCATTACCCGTCGCCGCGTGCGGTCGGCGCCTGACCGGCGCGTTCGGTTCCCCACTGGGCACAGTTGAAACTCAACCCACAGTCGTACAAGTGATCCAAAAAATCGGACTCCGGGTGCATTGGAGCAGGTCCAGCCCTCGCGATAACGTCCATCGCATGACGCTTTCCCTCCACCGACGCGCAGTCGTGGCCGACACACACAACGATCTGCTCATGGCCGTCTCCGCGCGGCCGCCTCAGCAGTGGGCCTCGTTCTTCCGGGAGAGATGGCTGCCCCAGCTCGTCGAGGGCGGGGTCGATCTGCAGGTCCTGCCGGTCTTCATCGACGACCAATATCGGCCGGAGGGCGCGCTGAGGCAGACGTTGCGCATGATCGAGTGTGCGCACGTGCTGGCCGAGGGAAATCCCGACCACGTCCGGATCTGTCTGAACGCGGCCGACATCGACCGCACGCTCGAAGAGGGCAAGATCGCGCTGGTGATCGCGCTGGAGAGCATGCCGGGCATCGACGCCGACGTCGAGCTGATCTCGACCGTTCACCGCCTTGGCGTACGGGTGGCGTCCATCGCGCACTTCGGGCGCACGGCGTTGGCCGACGGCAGCGGTGAGGACGCCACGGGCAGTGGCCTGACCTCCCACGGCATCGCGGCCCTGGAGGAGATGGAGCGGCTCGGCATCGTCTTCGACGTCTCCCACCTGGGCGCCTCCGGCGTGGCGCACGTCCTGGAGCTGGCCACCAGACCGGTCATCGCCACCCACTCCGCCGCCAGGGCGCTGCGCGACCACCACCGCAACCTCACCGACGACCAGCTCCGGGCGGTGGCCGCCACGGGCGGCGTGATCTGCGTCAACTTCTTCGCCCCCTTCCTCGCCGAGCGCGAGGAGGACATGACCCTCGACCGCCTGCTCGACCACATCGAGCACATCGTGTCCGTCGCCGGGATCGACCACGTCGGGCTCGGCCCCGACTTCATCCGCGAGGTCATGGACGACCTGACGCCGCCGTGCTGCGAGGGCCTCAACACGAGGGGTGTCAACCCGAAGTCGGCCGTCCCGGGGTTGGCGGGTCCCTCCGGCCTGCCCATGGTCACCGATGGCCTGCTCGCCCGCGGCCTCCCGGAGAAGGACGTCACGAAGATCATCGGCGGCAATGTACACCGCTTCCTGAGCGAGCAACTGGCGTGATCGGCGGCGAGCGCTCGTGGTCCGGTCGGCGGCTGCCGTTGCCCGGTCAGCGGCAGCCGTGGTTCGGTCAGCGGCAGGTGCGGTCGCCTTCCGGGTAACAGCTGAGCCGGTCAACGCCGGCGTGCACCTCCTTCCGGGAAATAGCCGAGTCGGTGAACATCGCTCTCCGGCCAGGTAGCTCGGTCGGTCAACGCCGGCGCGCAAGCTTTCCGGCAAATAGCTGGGCCGGTTGGCGGCAGCGTGCACCGGTTCCCGGGTAAGTAGCAGGTGGAGTGGGTGGCGGCGGCCGGTGCCGTCCCCTGGGTGAGCGATTGATGGCGTTGGCGGCAAGGTGTGCTGGTTCCTGGGTGGGGAACTGGTTGGGTCGGTGGCAGTGGATGTGCTGCTTGGGCGAGTGGGCGGCGGCGTTCGCGATCTCTTGGGTGAGCGGTTGATGGCGTTGGCGGCAAGGTGTGCTGGTTCCTGGGTGGGGAACTGGTTGGGTCGGTGGCAGCGGGCGTGCTGCTTGGGCGAGTAGTCGGTGGAGTGGGCGGCGGCGTTCGCCATCTCCTGAGTGAGCGATTGACGGCGTTGGCGGCAGCGTGCGCTGGTTCCTGGGCGGGAGCCGGTTCGGTCGGTGGCAGTGTGCACCGCTTTTAGCGGTTCTGAGTGTGCGGCATGCGCATCACCCCCTTCATCACCCCTTCTCGGACGGCCATCGGGCCGGTGCGAGCTGACGGCTGCGGAGAGGAAACGGAATGAAGCACGAGCTCTACGGAGGAACGGCGTGATCGAGGATCTCGAAGAGCTGGTGTTGTGCGAGTCCTTCACCCACGACCTGGAAGCCGTCGCCCGCAGCGCGAAGGTCGTGGCGGCGATGGGAGCCCGTTACCTGGGTACGCAGCCCGAGTTCCTCGTGATCGACGGCGTCACGCACGTGCGCTGGACGTTCGGCACCCCCAAGGTGTTCCTGTTGTGTCACCACGACACCGTCTGGCCGATCGGCACCCTCGCCACCCACCCTTGGTCCGTGGTGGACGGCGTGGCCCGGGGGCCCGGGGTGTTCGACATGAAGGCGGGGCTGGTGCAGACGTTCCACGCGCTGGCCGGGCTCGAATCGCTCGACGGCATCACTCTGCTGATCAACGGTGATGAGGAGTGCGGCTCCCGTACGTCGGCCGAGCTGATCAAGGAGACCGCCCGCGGGCTGGCCGCCGCGTTCGTCATGGAGGCGAGCGCCGACGGCGGCGCGCTGAAGACGTCCCGCAAGGGCACCGCCCTCTACACCGTCAACGTTCGCGGCCGGGCCGCGCACGCCGGGCTGGAGCCCGAGAAAGGGCTGAACTCCGCGATCGAGCTGGCCCACCAGGTCCTGGCCATCGCGGCCATGGGTGCCGGGGCCACCACTGTCACGCCGACGGTCCTGTCGGCCGGCACGGCACGCAACACCGTCCCCGCCGCGGCCTCGGTCTCGGTGGACGTGCGAGTGGCTGAGATGTCGGAGCAGGATCGGGTGGACGCGGCCTTCCGCGCGCTCCGGCCGGTCCTGCCGGGCACCCGCCTGGAGGTCCTGGGCGGCCCCAACCGGCCGCCGCTCGAGAGCGGGATGTCGGCCTCGCTGTACGCGTTGGCGCAGGAGCTGGCGTCGGACCTGGGACTGGGGCCGCTGATCTCGGCCTCGGTGGGCGGTGCCTCGGACGGCAATTTCACGGCGGGAGTCGGCTGCCCGACCCTCGACGGGCTGGGCGCGGTGGGTGGCGGGGCGCACGCGGACGACGAGCACGTCATCGTCGCCGAGATGCCCCGGCGCACCGCCCTCCTCCGCGCCCTGATCGACGCCGTCCGTCGCGGGGCGTGAGCGTGGGTGTCCTCGCCGTCTGACCCGAGGTGGGTGTTCGTCCTGGTGGCCGCTGGACTGTTCCTCCCGGTGGTCGTAGGACTGTTCGTCCCGGTGGCCGTAGGACGGCTTGGGCGATCTCCTCGGCGGTGCCGAGCCGGTGGGTTGAGGGGCTGGTGGGTTGAGGGGCCGGTTGGTTGGTTGAGGGGCTGTTGGCTTCGGCGTCGGCGTGGTTGGAGGCACGGCCGGAGATGCCGACAAGGCCATTGAGGCCGGAGATGGCGTCGAGTCCGCTAGCGTCACCGAGTCCGATTGAGGCCTTAGATGCCGTCGAGGGCCTTGAGTCTGCGGTCGAGCCTGGGATGCCGTGCGAGGCCAATGAGGCGCGAGATGCCGTCCGGGCCGGTGGATGCGTCGAGGCCCTTGAGGCCGGATACTGCCGAGGCCGATTGGGGCCGGGGATACTGCCGAGGCTTGGGATGCCGCCGAGGTGACGATGGCTCTGCTGTCCTGTGCGCGCACGTGCCGCAGTGGAGGTCCCGGCGGCGATCAGGTCTGATGCGGTGACGTGTCAGAGGCCGTGTCAGCTCGGCAACGGTCCGATATCAGCGCGGTCGGCGATGGTGGGTCCCATGAACGGCTCAGCCATCACGGCCGCGTGCTCGACGGCATCGCTCCGGATGTCCGGTGAGGCACGGCTCGGATCCGACGGCCCTGGGAAGACCGCGGCAGCGAACGTGTTGTCGCACGACCGGCTCACCGGCGAGGAAACCCGCTGCTGACGGCAGACCCAGCGTCATCGCTTCCATTCAGTCCTGATCGCGATTTCCCGACTTGAACCTAGGTCGATGAGAGGAATGACCATGGAAATCCCCCTCACCAAAATGCCGACCGCGCGTCAGCCCGGCTGCCCCTTCGACCCGCCCAAGGAGCTGATCCAGACCCGCGAGCACAGCCCGATCACTCCCTACCCCTTTCCCGGCGGACACCAGGGCTGGCTGATCACCGGATACGACCTGGCCCGGTCGGTCCTGGCCGACCCGCGGTTCAGCTCGCGCAAGGAGCTCATGCGCCACCACCCGCTGATCGACTACAGCGAGTACGGCGACATCGAGCTCCCCCCGGCGCCGCCCGGTGAGTTCCTCCTCATGGACGAGCCCCAGCACAGCCGCTACCGCAAACCGCTGGTCGGCAAGTTCACCGTCCGGCGGATGCGGCTGCTCACCGAGCGGGTCGAGCAGGTCACCGCCGATCACCTGGACGCCATGGAGAAGGCCGGCCCGTCGGCGGACCTGGTGACCGCGTTCGCCAAGCCCATCCCGGCCATCATCATCTGCGAGCTGCTGGGCGTGCCGTACGAGGATCGGGGCCGCTTCCAGGACAACATCGACAAGTTCCTCGGCGGGGAGGTCAGCGACGAGGAACTGATCGCCGCCTACACCGCGGTCCAGCAGTACCTCGCGGAGCTGGTGGTCGCCAAGCGCGCCAATCCCACTGACGACGTGCTCAGCGACCTCACCGACAGCGACCTGACCGATGAGGAGCTGCGGGGGATGGCCCTGATCCTGCTGTCGGCCGGGTTCGACACCACCGCGAACATGCTGGCGCTGGGCACCTTCGCGCTGCTGCAGAACCCGGACCAGCTGGCCGCGCTACGCGCCGACCCCACGCTCACCGAGAAGGCCGTGGAGGAGCTGCTGCGGTATCTGACCGTCGCCAAGCAGTTCCAGAGAGTGGCACTGGAGGACGTCGAGCTGGGCGGCCAGATCATCAAGGCCGGCTCGACGGTCATCCTGTCGGGCAACACCGCCAACCGCGACCCCGAGCGCTTCACCGATCCCCACACTCTCGACCTGCGCCGGCAGGACGGCGGGCACCTGGCCTTCAGCCATGGCATCCACCAGTGCCTGGGCCAGCAGCTTGCCCGCGTCGAGATGCGCGTCGCCTTCCCCGCGCTGCTCAACCGCTTCCCCACGCTGCGCCTGGCCGTACCGGCTGAAGAGGTCAGCCTGCGCCCGGAGACCGCCGACATCTACGGGGTCAAGAGCCTCCCGGTCACCTGGGACGCATGACCGCCGCGACGTAACGCACCCTCGTCCATCCCATGCCGCAGCCCTCGCCGCCGGGGCGGGGTGGAGGTGGAGAATGGGCGGCCTCACCTGCGGTCCGCAGCCTTGGAGAGGCCCTGGTGACGAGTTCGGCGACGTGTTCGACCGCTTTCACCCCGGCCCCCATCGTGCGGTGCCGGTGGGAGATGACGGTGATCAGGTACGTGTGACCGTGGCGGTCTCGTACCCAGGCCGACACTGTCCACCGTCGCGCGGCTGCGGCAGCCGGCCGTTCTTGAGGGCCACGTCCTCGCGCCTGGCCGCGCTGACACCCCACGACTGCTCCGGCGTCACGCCGCTCATCAAGCCGAGCATGCAGCGGGGAGGGGCTCTTTGGGGGAGGTGAGCGAGGAGGCGGCGCTGGTCGTGGTCGCGCCCCACGCTCCTCCGGGGCCGGGGGTCGTGTCGCGCAGGGCGGCCGCCAGGCCCGGCGCGCCGCCGATCGCGGACCGCAGTGTGGACGCGGCCGCGTTGTCGCTGACCTTGACGGCCCGCGCCGCCGAACGCCGTTCTTAGCCGGTGAGGCCACGGTGCCGGCGCTGGCCTTGAGCGGCAGCGCGACCACGAGGTCGACCTTGACGATGCTGGCGGTGGTGGTAGGTGGCTCGCGTACCGACACCGAGAGCTGACCTGGGAGGTCCTTCCTGCACCACGAACCGCGCGGACCAGGCGCTGACGGTGTGGTCGCGGCGACCGGGCAACGTACATGGGGTGATCGGGACCACGAGGTCGGTTGCGCCACCGAGGTGGGTCCTGCGCGGCCGCGTGACAGACCTCGGCATCAGCCGAGCAGCTCCAGTTCGTCGTCTTCGTCATCGGCGGTGGCGTTGAGGGCGCCGTGGGCTATTCCTCCCGGGCCGGACGGAGTACCCGGCGCACGGCGCCACGCAGCCACTGGTGGGCCCCGTCGGCGGTGTGGCGCGGGTGCCAGGCCATGCCGATCGTCAGTGGTGGCAGCGGCAGCGGGATTTCCAGCAGGCGTAGTCCCAGCGCGTGCGCCGCGTCGCTGAGTGGTGAAGGGGGCTCGCCCGGCAGCGCGGTCGGCACCAGGCAGACCACGTCGCCGACGGCGGCCAGCGCCATCGCCGCCAGATGTCCGGGCAGGACGGCGCTGACCCGCCGACTGAGCCCTTGCTCGGCCAAGGCCGTGTCCAGCGGGCCGGTGAAGCGTCCCCGGCGGCTGACCGTGACGTGCTCGGCCGCGGCCAGCCTGGCGGGGGTCAGGGTTCCTTCTGCGAGCGGGTGTCCGGCCCTGACGCCGGCCGCCATCCGCAGCGTGACCAGCTCTTCGACCCGGGTCTCCGGGTCGACGTGGTCGATGGCCCCGATCTCCAGGTCGATCCGGCCCTCGCGCAGCGCGGGGCCCGCCTCCCACTCCTCGGCCAGCACCCGCAGCGAGACGCCCGGCGCCCGGC
>NZ_JBSFTC010000160.1:0-24977 GCF_053590415.1 Nonomuraea sp. NPDC003201 | reverse complement strand
CCGCCGGTCAGGTGACCGGTGGCGTACCTTCACCGGCGAGGTGAAGATCCGCCCGTGACGTCCACCCCCGCTCTTCTCGCGCTTCCGCAGCAGGTCTCGAACATGCAGGTGTCCGAACGCAAGTTCGGGGTGGAGTGGGAGGTGCTGGCGGCGGTGATGTTCGCGGAGACCAAGTTCGGCCGGGTCAAGTCGGACAGCAACGTCGGCGCCCAGGGGCCCATGCAGTTCATGCCCGGGACCTGGAAGGCGTACGGCATGGGCGGCGACGTGCAGGACCCGCGCGACGCTGTCATGGGCGCCGCCAACTACCTGCGCGCCTCGGGGGCGCCCCGCGACTACCGGCGGGCGCTGTACGCGTACAACCATTCCCGTGCGTACGTGAACGCCATCCTCCTGCACGCCCGCCAGATGAAGCGGGACCCGAGGAACTACTACGCCTACTACAACTGGCAGGTGTTCGTGATCACCACGGCCGGCGAGCGCCGCCTCACCGGCCCGTAGGCCCCCCGCTACGACAGGGCGCGCGCGGCGTGGATCAGGGGGACGTGGCTGAAG
The DNA here is from genome assembly GCF_053590415.1 of Nonomuraea sp. NPDC003201. NCBI lineage: Bacteria > Bacillati > Actinomycetota > Actinomycetes > Streptosporangiales > Streptosporangiaceae > Nonomuraea > Nonomuraea sp. NPDC003201. The sequence goes on along the minus strand of NZ_JBSFTC010000160.1, from coordinate 24,422 downwards.
GCCTGCGGGAAGTTGCCGACCAGCCGGTTGTAGCGGGGGTCGTACTCCTCGGCCAGCAGCCCCACGTCGTTGCGCAGCGTCAGCAGCCGCTCGAACAGCGCCTTCGCCTCCTCCTTGCGGCCCTGCATCGCCATCACCTCCACCAGCCAGAAGCTGCACGCCAGGAAGGCCCCCTCCCCGCCGGGCAGGCCGTCCACGTCGTTGTCCGCGGCCAGCGGGTAGCGCAGCACGAACCCGTCCGACATGAGCTCCTTCTCGATGGCCGCCACCGTCCCCACCACCCGGGGGTCGTCGGCCGGCAGGAAGCCGACCATGGGGATCATCAGCAGCGACGCGTCCAGCTCCGACGACCCGTACGACTGCGTGAAGGTGTTGCGCCGCGCGTCGTAGCCCTTCGAGAGGATCTCGGCGCGGACGACGTCGCGCAGCGTGCGCCACTTGTCCACCGGGCCGGTGCGGCCGAACCGCTCCACGTACTTGACCGCCCGGTCCAGCGCCGCCCAGCACATCACCTTCGAGTGCACGAAGTGCCGCCGGGGCCCGCGCACCTCCCACAGGCCCTCGTCGGGCTCGTCCCAGTGGTCCTCCACGTAGTCGAGGAGCTCCCGCTGGATGGTCCACGCCCGGTCGTCGGGTGACAGGCCGCGCGTGCGCGAGACGAACAGGCAGTTCATCACCTCGCCGTACACGTCGAGCTGGAGCTGCTTGACCGCCTCGTTCCCGATGCGGACGGGCCGGGAGTCCTCGTAGCCGTCGAGCCAGTCGAGGCGCAGCTCGGGCAGCCGGCGCTCGCCCGCGACGCCGTACATGATCTGCAGGTCCTGGGGCCGGCCCGCGATGGCCCGCAGCAGCCACGCGCGCCAGTCGGCGGCCTCCTCCAGGTAGCCGGAGCTGATCAGCGCGTCGAGCGTCAGCGTCGCGTCGCGCAGCCAGCAGAAGCGGTAGTCCCAGTTGCGCACGCCGCCCACGTCCTCGGGGAGCGACGTGGTGGGCGCGGCGACGATGCCGCCGGTGGGGGCGTAGGTGAGGCCCTTGAGCGTGATCAGCGACCGCACCACGGCGTCCCGGTACGGCCCCTGGTAGGTGCACCGCGCGACCCACTCCGCCCACATGGCCTCGCTCTCGCGCAGCTGGGTGTCGGCCTCGATCTGCGGCGGCATCGGCTCGTGCGAGGGGTGCCAGGTGAAGACGAACGGAAACCGGTCGCCCTCCTTGACCGTGAACGTGGCCCGGTGCGCGTAGTCGCCGCCCTTCAGCGGCACGGGGGAGTGCAGCCACACCGAGTCGGGCCCGCCGATGGCCTGGAGGTGGCCGTCGCTCTGGCGCACCCACGGCACGATCCGGCCGTAGTCGAAGCGCACCCGCAGCTGCGTGGACATCTCCACGGTCCCGGAGACGCCCTCCACGATGCGCACGACGTCGGGGTTGCGGTCGCGCGGCGGCATGAAGTCGATCACCCGGACCGTGCCCGTCGGGGTGTCCCACTCGCTCTCCAGAATGAGCGTCTCGGGCCGGTAGCGGCGGCGGGTGGCCGGTCTGCGGCCCGTGGGGCCGAGCCACCAGTGTCCGTTGCGCTCGCTGCCGAGCAGCGACGCGAAACAGGACGGCGAGTCGAACCTGGGCAGGCACAGCCAGTCGATCGAACCGTCGCGGCCCACCAGAGCCGCCGACTGCATGTCCCCGATGAGGGCGTAGTCCTCGATCCGCATGCCTAGACGCTACTCGGATGAGGGGTGATCCCGTGAGGGGGTCCGATCATGTCGCGTCATGCCCGGACCCCCTCACGGGATCACGTCAGGGGGAACCAGCGGGTGAACAGCTGGGTCAACGGCCCGATGGCCAGCGCGAACACCAGCGTTCCCACGCCCACGGTGCCGCCGAGCAGCCAGCCGGCGGCCAGGACCGTGATTTCGATGAGGAACCGGCCCAGCCGCACCGACAGGCCGAGCCGCATCAGTCCGGTCATGATGCCGTCGCGGGGGCCCGGGCCCATCCCGGCGCCGATGTAGAGCACGGTGGCCAGGGCGATGGCGACGACGCCGAGCACCACGTACAGGCCCTGCAGGACCAGGTGCGACGGGGTGGGCAGCAGGAAGATCGCGCCGTCGGCGAACAGGCCCAGGAAGACGACGTTGCTGATCGTGCCCAGTCCGGGCTTCTGCTTCAGCGGGATCCACAGCAGCAGCACCAGCGCGCCGATGCCGATGATGACGGTCCCGATGGACAGATCGGTCCGCAGGGCCAGGCCCTGGTGGAACACGTCCCACGGGTCGTTGCCCAGCCCGGACTCGACCTGGAGGCCGATGCCGGCGCCGTAGAGCGCGAGCCCGCCGTACAGCCTGACGAGGCGCGCGGGAAGGGACGAACTGAGCCGGGGGACGGTCGCTTCACTCATAGTGGCCACAGATTGGCATCCAACCGACTTGCCAAAACAGAGCCAATCACGAAAAGTGGCCTTATGAGGCATCTGTCGGCGACCCAGGTGGCGCGGCTCATCAAGATCGACCCGGCGGCGCGTCCGTACTATCGCGCGCTCGCCGACGGCGTGCGCGTCCTCATCATGGACGGCCAGATCCCGGTACGCGTCCGCATGCCCGCCGAACGCCACCTGGCCGAGACCCTCAAGGTCAGCCGCACCACCGTGACCTCGGCCTACGACCTGCTGCGCGAACGCGGCTACCTGGAGAGCCGCCAGGGCTCCGGCAGCTGGACCGCCCTGCCGGACCCGGCCACCACGGCCGACAACCCGTGGCTCAGCACCGACGGCGACGGCCTCGTCCAGCTCCAGTGCGCCGCCCCGCCCGCGCCGTCGGCCCTGCGGCAGGCGATGCTGGAGGCGGTGGACGACCTGTCCGTGTACGGCATGGGCAACGGCTACGACCCCATCGGCCTGCCCGTGCTCAGGGAGCGCGTCGCCGCCCACTACACCGCCAGGGGCCTGGCCACCCGGCCCGAGCAGATCCTCGTCACGACCGGCTCCCAGCACGCCATCCAGCTCGTGCTCGGCCTGCTCGTCGGCGCGGGGGACCCGGTGCTCGTGGAGTCGCCGACGTACCCGCACGCCATCGACGTGGCCCGGCAGCGCGGCGCCAGGATCGTCCCGGTCGGCATCTCGCACGAGGGCTGGCAGCCCGACCTGGTGACGGGGGCCATGCGCCAGTCGGGGGCGCGGCTGGCCTACCTCATGCCCGACTTCCAGAACCCGACCGGCGCCCTCATGGACGACGCCACCCGCGCCGCCGTCGTGGGCGCGGCCCGGCGTACGGACACGATGCTGCTGGTGGACGAGACCTGGTCGGAGCTGGCGCTGGAGGAGGTGCCCCGGACCTCGCCGGCGGCGGCGTTCGACACCGACAGCCGGGTGATCAGCATCGGCTCGGCCTCCAAGCTGTGGTGGGGCGGGCTGCGCATCGGCTGGGTCCGCACCACCGCCGCGCTGGCCCGGCGGCTGGCCATGTTCCGGGCGGCCGTGGACATCGCCAGCCCGGTGCTGGAACAGCTCGTGGTGGCGCGGCTGTTCGACCGGCTGGAGGAGACGCGCGCCGAGCGCCGCCGCACGCTGCGCGCCTCACGCGACGCGCTGGTGTCGGGGCTGCGCGAGCACCTGCCCGAGTGGACGTTCACGGTGCCGCGCGGGGGCGGCACCCTGTGGGTGCGCCTGAACGGCCCGGGCGCCACGCCGCTCGCCGAGGCGGCCGCCCACCACGGCGTACGCCTCGCGCCCGGCCCGTGGTTCGGCCTGGAGGGCACCCTGGAGGGCTACCTCCGCCTGCCCTACACCCAGCCGCCCCAGGTCCTGACGGAAGCGCTCACCCGCATCCGCGCCGCCCGCGACCACGGCCCCACCGGCCCCCGCCGCCCGGTGGACGCGCTCATCGCGATGGTGTGAGGGGGTGAACCTCGACCTCCGCCCGATGCCCGCACGCGGACCGCAACTTGGCGTCCGTGGTGACCAGCGGGCATCCGAGAGCTTCGGCCAGAGGCCCGGCCGATGGGAAGCACGCCAGTCGCTTCCAGCGTGCGACGTCGTCTGCTATCCCGCCATCCGAGCGTCTCATTCGCCGGAGCCCCGGGCCAAGGGGGCGCGCCATTTGCGGCGCATCGCCATGATCCGCAGCCCGAACGCCAGCACCGCCGCCGCCAGCGTGGCCGGCCAGCCGTGCAGCCCGTACGCCGACAGCGCCGCCATCACCCCCGACCCCAGCAGCGCGGGCACCGCGTACAGCTGGCGGTCGTACAGCAAGGTCGGGATCTCCCCGGCCAGCACGTCGCGCAGCATGCCCCCGCCGATGCCCGTCACCACCCCCAGCAGCGCCGCGTGCAGCGGGGCGAGGCCGTACTCCAGGGCCTTCTCCGTCCCCACCGCGCAGAACAGCCCGAGCCCCGCCGCGTCCAGCACCAGGATGAGCGGCATCACCCGCGCCACGTGCGGATGCCAGAAGAACACGATCACCGTCGCGGCCACCGGCACCAGCACGTACCCGAGGCTCTGGAAGGCGGCGGGCCGGACGTTGAGGATCAGGTCGCGTACGACGCCGCCGCCCAGGGCGGTCATCTCGGCCAGCACCACCATCCCGACCACGTCGAGCCGTTTGCGCACGCCCATGAGCGCGCCCGTCAACGCGAAGACGAAGATGCCGACAAGGTCGAGAATTTCAGACACGTCGGAATATTTACCGTATGACCGGTTCGTGGTGCTCGGCCATCATCACCCGCAACCTCCGCGCGAACATGAACAACGCGATCCCGGCCACGATCGCCATCGCCGCCAGCACCAGGTAGTACATCGGATCCGACAGCACCCGGCCGAGCCGCCCCGTCTGCCCGCCGACCGCGTCGCCCACCGACAGCGAGATGAACCAGATCCCGAGCATCTGCCCCTTGAACGCCTCGGGCGCCAGCTTCGTCGTCACCGACAGCCCGACCGGGCTCAGCGACAGCTCCCCGAACACCTGGATGAGATAGACGAGCACCAGCCACCACACCGACACCCTGCCGGGCCCCGCCAGCGCCGCCGCGACGGCCATGACCACGAAGCTCACCCCTATGACGATCAGCGCGAACGCGAACTTCTGCGGCGTGCTCACCCGCGTCCCGAGCCGCACCCACAACGCGGCGAAGACCGGCACGAAGATCATGATGAACAGCGGGTTGAAGGACTGCGTCGTGGCCGGCTGGATCGGGATGCCGAACAACGACAGGTCGGTGTGGTCCCTGGCGAAGAACAGCAGCTTGCTCGGCGCCAGGTCGTAGATCATCCAGAAGACGGACGCGGCCACGAACAGCCAGATGTAGGCCTTCATCCGGATCCGCTCGTCCTCGGTCAGGTCGTGGCTGCCGAGCAGGAGGTACGAGAAGTACGCCACCGGCACGATGAGGATGACCACGGTGATCGCCACGGTGAGCCGGTCGACCGTGAGCGTGCCGGTCGCCGCCCACGCGCCCAGCGCGATCGCCGCCGCCGCCGCGACCCCCGCCACCCGCCAGAACAGGCGGTGCTGCGCGTGGGCCGGCCGCTCGCCGATGCCCCGCAGGTGGCGGCCGCCCCGGATGAACTGGGCCAGGCCGAACGCCATCCCGACGGCCGCCGCGCCGAACGCCAGGTGCCACCGGTCGCCGGTGGCCAGCCGGCCGACCACGATGGGCGCGAAGAACGCGCCCAGGTTGATGCTCAGGTAGAACAGGGAGAACCCGGCGTCCCTGCGCGCGTCGTCCCCCTCGGGGTAGAGCCGTCCGACCATGACGGACATGTTCGGCTTGAGCAGGCCGGTGCCGGCGATGATCAGCAGCAGGCCCTGCCACACGAAGAACGGCGACGACACCGGAAGGGCCATGCTGATGTGCCCCAGCATGATGACGAACCCGCCCCAGAACACCGACCTGCGCGCCCCCAGGATCCGGTCCGCGATCCACCCGCCGGGCAGCGCCACCAGGTAGATGAGCGCGCCGTAGACCCCGACGACCGCCTGCGCCGTCTCCTGCGACAGGCCCAGGCCTTGCTGCGCCGGTGACGCGGCCAGGAAGGTGGCGAGGATCGCCCGCAGCCCGTACCAGCTGAACCGCTCCCACATCTCGGTGCCGAACAGCGTGGCCAGTCCCCAGGGATGCCCGAAGAACGTCCTGCCGCTCATGTGCCGCCCCCTCTGTGCACCCGGTCGATCACTCTACGTGAAGGACGCGGGTCTTCCTCCGCAGGCTCTTGCCGCTACCCCCTCGGTGTGGTGCGATGCAGGCCACTCACGCAAGTGAACACTGACTGGAGGCGCGCGCCATGGCCGAAGACCTCGAAGTCCGGGCCGAGATCGAGCGGCAGATCGCCGGCCGTACCGTCTGCGAACGGCTCAGGCACGCCGCCGAGCAGCACCCCGACGCCCCCGCCTACTCCGACCCCGACGGGGACGGCTGGACCACGCTGACCTACGCGCGGGCGCGGCAGCGGGTCCTGGAGATCGCCGCGGGTTTCGTCGCGCTCGGGCTGGAACCGGGGGAGTCGGTGGCGGTGATGATGGTCAACCGCAGCGAGCACGTGCTCGCCGACCTGGGGGCCGTGCACGCCGGCGGGGTCGGCTGCACGGTGTACTCGACGTTCGCGCCCGAGCAGATCGCGTTCGTGGCCGGGGACGTGGCCGCCAGGTACGCGGTGCTGGGCGGCCCGGCCGAGCTGGCCCGCTGGCAGCCCGTCCTGTCCCAGCTGGACGGGCTCCGCAGGATCATCATGCTGGAGGGGGCTCCTGCGGACGAGCGGTTCATGTCGTGGGAGGACTTCCTGGAGCTGGGCCGCGCGCGCCTGGCCGCGGACCCGGCCGAGGTCGAGTCCCGCATGAGCGCGGTCACCCCCGGCGACGTGGTCACCGTCCTCTACACCTCGGGCACCACCGGCATGCCCAAGGGCGTCCCCCTCACCCACGCGAACGTCTTCTACGAGGTCGCCGCCACCGACCGCATCACGAACCTGCCCGTCAGGGGCACGCAGATCTCCTACCTCACGTACGCGCACATCGCCGAGCGCATCCTCAGCCTCTACCTGCCCCTGGTCAAGGTCTCCCACGTGCACTTCTGCACCGACCTGGCCAACCTGGGCACGACGCTGGGGCAGGTCAGGCCGATGATGTTCTTCGGGGTGCCGCGCGTGTGGGAGAAGATGATGGCCCGCCTGCTCGCCGTGCTCGCCACCCAGCCGGAGGAGCAGCAGGCCGCCGTACGCCAGGCGATGCGGGCGGGCGCCGCGTACGTGGAGGCCGGCCAGTACGGGCGCACGATCACCCCCGAGATCCAGGCGGCCTACGAGCAGGCGGACGCGTCCCTGCTGTCGATCATCCGCGGCATGATCGGCTTCGACCGCGCCGAGTGGACCGCCACGGGCGCCGCGCCGCTGCCCGCCGAGGTGCAGCACTTCTACGCCGGGCTCGGGCTCAAGGTCATCGACGTGTACGGCATGACGGAGACGACCGGCGCGTTCACCGGCAACAGCCCCTCCTGCTACCGCCTGGGCACCGTCGGCAGGGCCGAGCCCGGCGTCGAGATCCGCATCGCCGAGGACGGCGAGATCCTCACCCGCAGCCCGCTCAACACCCGCGGCTACGTCAACCGGCCCGAGGCCACCGCCGAGCTCATCGACGACGGCGGCTGGCTGCACACCGGCGACATCGGCACGGTCGACGAGGACGGCTTCTACCGGGTGATCGACCGGAAGAAGGAGCTGATCATCACGGCGGGCGGCGAGAACATCTCCCCGGCCGAGATCGAGAACCACCTCAAGGAGCACATGCTCGTCGGCCAGGCCCTCGCCTACGGCGACAACCGGCCGCACCCGGTGGCCCTGCTGACGCTCGACGGGGAGGTGGCGCCGGGCTGGGCGCAGGCGCGCGGCATCGCGTTCGCCTCGCTGGCGGAGCTGGCCGAGCACCCGGAGGTGATGAAGGAGGTGGAGACGGCGGTCGAGGCCGCGAACGCCAAGCTGGCCAGGGTGCAGCAGGTGAAGAAGTGGGCGCTGCTGGGCACCGAGTGGACGACCGAGACCGAGGAGCTCACCCCGAGCCTGAAGCTCAAGCGGCGGATCATCCACGCGAAGTACGCCGACGTCATCGAGGGCCTTTACAGCGGGCCGCGTTAGGGCGACTTTCGCGGGGTTCGCGCCTGCTGCGGCTGATCCCGGTTTTGCCATTCGTGGCGTGTGTCGAGGTCCTGGCCATTACCGGCCGGTTCCTACCGTCTCGATCATGACCAGAAGCCTTCTTCTCGTCTCGCTCGCGGCCGGGCCGCTCACCGTGCCCGTCCCCCCGGTCGCGACCGAGCCCGTCATCCGCGCGATCACCGTCCGTCCGGCCGAACCCATCGTGGGGGCGAACGACTCCGTACGCCTGGTGGTCGACGTCGTCGCCAAAGGCGTGCGCGGCCAGGGCGGCGTCACCGTCAAAGTCGAACCCGGCGCCCCGCCCGGCCCCGTACTGACCGACAAGCTACCGATCCCGGCTCCGGCACCGGCCCCAGCCCCGGCACCGGCACCGGCTCCGGCGCCCGCCCCCGACACCGGCTCGGTGGGCTCCGGCCCCGCCCCCACCAGTGGCTCCGTCGGCACCCGTCCCGCACCGGGCACGGCGCCCCGGCCCGCACCGGTGGCCCGTCCGGCACCGGGCACGGCGCCCCGTCCGGCACCGGTGGCCCGGCCCGCACTGCCGAACCAGCCTCGGCCGGGCGTCCGGCCCGCACTGCCGAACCAGCCCCGGCCAGGCGCCCGACCGGCACCGCCGAACCAGCCCCGCCCGGGCGCCCGGCCCGTGGCACCCGCACCCGCTCCCGTTCAGGCCCCTGCGCCTGTTCAGGCCCCCGCACCCGCTCCCGTTCAGGCGCCCGCTGTCGCTCCGGCAGCGCAACCACCGCAGCTGGCCGAGGACGCTCTGGAGGGAACCCCTCCGCAGCTGACCTGGCACACCGCGGGACCGGGATCCGGCGCGCCGGCCCGCATGGCGAACGGCTGGGAGACCTGGCGCTTCCTGCCCGACAAGCAGCTGAACCGCTACTACCCGACCGGCACCTGGACGATCACCGCCACCGCCAGGGGAGCGGGCGGGACGACGGTCACCGAGTACGCGTCGTTCCAGTTCAGGCGGGACACGAAGCTCTCGTCGGTCCGCGCGGACAAGCTGGAGGGCTCCGACCTGGTACGCCTGCGCGGCTCGCTCAGGCGGGTGGACCCGCGCGGCTACACCGACTACGGCCCGTTCGCCAGGCAGCCGCTGGAGATCCTGTGGCGCGGCGACGAGTCCTCGGCCTGGGAGCGGATCGGGCAGACGACGACGGACGCCTCCGGGACCTTCGAGGCGACGGTCACGGGCCGCGCGGGCGGCCTCTGGCGCGTCCGCTATCCCGGAACGGGACACTACGCCTCAGACGCCTCTAAGTCCCGACAAATTACGCAATAGCCGAAAAGATACCTATAGCACGGCCTTAAACCGCCGTTGCGGAATTGTGATCAGCTTTACTACAACTTTTCCTTACCCTTACGCGTCATTGGCGTTGACATGGCCCCGACTTGGGGCCGTGTCCGAGACGGGGAAGGAATTCCATTTTGAAGATGCGACGTCTAGCCGCCGGCCTGGCGGCTGCCGCCCTGGGCGCGACGATGGTGGCGACCGCCGCCTCGCCCGCGCTCGCGGACCCGGACCCGGGCCTGGACCCGGATGTCGCGGGCTACACGAGCCTGCAGTTCGACGCGAACCCCGAGCCCGCATGGCGGGGCCGGCCCATCACTCTCGAGGGCAAGCTCTCCGTGCAGTGCGACGAGGACTACATCAGTGGCTTCGTGTCGGTGCACAATGCCGACTACTGCAAGGACTCGGAGCGCTGGCACCGCCTGGCCTGGAAGCGGATCGTGATCCTCTTCCAGCCTGACGGCAGCGGCCGCTGGGAGTACGTGGACACCATCAGGACCAGCGGCAAGGGCTACTTCTCGACGCGGGTTCCGGCCCGTACGTCGGGTACGTGGCGCGCGGTCTTCGAGGGCTCCCGTTCGCTCTCCCCGGCGGAGGGCAAGGACTGGGTCAAGGTCGTCGGCCGCCGCTGATCCACCCCGAAACGCCCGGCCTTTCCCGGCCGGGCGTTTCCCATTTCCCCAACCTCCCACCGCCGCGCACCCCGGCCCTGCGCACCCCAGAACTCCACGTCCCGGGTTCGCCTCACACCCCGTGCCCTATGCCCGGCGGCACCTTCACGCCCGGCGCCCCCAACGCCCAGCGGACCCCACGCCCAGCGTGCGCCGTGTGTCCGAGCGCGTCCTGCGTGCCACACGCCCCGCACCTCACGTCCCCAGAGCGCTCCATCGCCCGGGCTGCCCCAGGACGCCCCACCACCCGCGCGTTCCGAAAGCGGCGGCGCGGTGAAGACGTCCCGGAAGCACAGCAACCGGCGGCGGCTAGTACGAGACAGCAACCTGGACGCGGTGGTGCCGGGGCCGCTCGACCTCGTCCACCACCGCCACCCCCAGATCGGCGAACGAGAACGCGGGCTCCAACGCCGGCACCTCCCCGCCCCCGATCCGATAACGCCCGGTCCGGGACGCCGACTCATCGAGGAGCACGGGCGGCGGCGCGAGCACCACCCAGTCGAGCCCCGACTTCTCGAACACCTCCAACTCCGCCGCATGCCCCAGCGAGAACGCCCGCGCCTCGGCCGGGAAGTCCGGCGTGTCCACGAGCCGAACCCCCGGCGAGACCTCCAGCAGGCTCCCGATCCCGACCGCCACCAGCCGGGACACCCCGGCCTGCCCCAGCCCGCCGACCAGTGCCCGGGCCGCCGCCGTGTAGAACTCCTCCGACGACATGTCCAGCCGGGCCGCCACCTGGACGGCCGCGTCGTGCCCCGCCGCGACCTCCGCCACGCCCGCAAGGTCGGTGACGTCCCCGGCCACCACCCGCACCCGCGCTCCGGAAGAACCCGCCCCGGAAGAACCCGCCCCGGACGAGCCCGCCCCGGACGAGCCCGCCCCGGACGAGCCCGCCCCGGAAGAACCCGCTCCGGACGAACCCCACACCCCCGCGTACTTCCCGGGATCCCGGACGACGGCCGTCACCTCGTGCCCCCGCCCGACCGCCTCCGCGACCACCCGCACCCCGGCCCGCCCACCGGCGCCGAACACCACGATCTTGCTCACCTTCACCACGCCCCTTCTGCCTGGGCCGGTCTCCCCGGCCGCTCAGCGGAGACGGTAAAGGGCGAGATATCGCTTTCCGCAACGATAGTTACCTACGATGTCGGGATGGCCGAGCCACTCGATCCGGACATGTTCACCGGATGCCCTCCGGTAGTCGCGCCGATCCGCATCGGCGACAAGTGGACCGCGAAGCTCATCCGTTGCCTGGAATCGGGCCCACGCCGCTTCAAGGAACTCCAGGTCACGCTGCGCGGCATCACCCCGAAGGTCCTCACCGAGTCCCTGCGCGCCATGGAGCGCGACGGCTTCCTCACCCGCACCGCGTACGACGAGATCCCGCCGCGCGTCGAGTACGAGCTGACCGACCTCGGCCGCAGCCTCATCGAGCCCATGAACGCCGGCTGCGAGTGGTCGCGAAACCACCTGGCCGAACTGATGAACGCCCGCGAGGCATGGTACGAGGCGGCGGGATGACCCCCTGACGCCGACCGCGTGCGGCGTTTCTCGCGGTTCTGACCGGTTCGTGCGGAATCGATCTAGGGCGCAAAGTGTTGTCGTGTGGTGAAGGAGTGATTTTGAGCGTCGCCGGACAGGCGTCGTAGTCTGGCCCTCTGGCGATCGAACAGGAGGTGACGCCCCATGTTGCGAGACTCGTTCGGACGGGTGGCGACGGATCTGCGGGTGTCCCTCACGGACAAGTGCAACCTGCGCTGCACGTACTGCATGCCGCCCGAGGGCCTCGACTGGCTCCCCAACGCGCAGCTCCTCACCGCCGACGAGATCGTCCGCCTCGTGACCATAGGCGTCGAGCACCTGGGCATCACCGAAGTCCGCTACACCGGCGGCGAACCGCTCATCAGGCGCGAGCTGGTCGACATCGTCGCCCGTACCACCGCTCTGACCCCCAGGCCGCAGGTCTCGCTGACGACCAACGGCATCGGGCTGGCCAGGCTGGCCGAGCCGCTGGCCGCCGCCGGGCTGGACCGGGTCAACGTCTCGCTCGACACGCTCGACCGCGACATGTTCAAGCGGCTCGCCCACCGGGACCGGCACGCCGACGTGATCGCCGGTCTCGCCGCCGCCGACGCCGCGGGCCTGCGTCCCGTCAAGGTCAACGCGGTGCTCATGCGCGACCTCAACGACCACGAGGCCGTACCGCTGCTGCGGTGGTGCCTCGACCGGGGCTACGAGCTGCGCTTCATCGAGCAGATGCCCCTCGACGCCCAGCACGGCTGGACCCGCGAGGGCATGGTCACCGCCGACGAGATCCTCGACCGGTTGTCGAGCGGGTTCGGCCTCGCGGCGGACGACCTGGAGGAGCGCGGCAGCGCGCCGGCCGAGCGGTTCCTCGTGGACGGGGGTCCCGGCCGGGTCGGGGTGATCGGGTCGGTGACGCGCCCGTTCTGCGGGTCCTGCGATCGGGTCCGGCTGACCGCCGACGGCCAGGTACGCAACTGCCTCTTCGCGAGGGAGGAGTCCGACCTGAAGACGCGTATGCGCGAGGGGGCCTCCGACGAGGAACTGGCCGAACGCTGGGTCGCCGCCGTGTCACGCAAGCGCGCCGGCCACGGCATCGACGATCCTTCCTTCCTCCAGCCGGCCAGGCCCATGTCCGCCATCGGCGGCTGACGGCGTGGCGCCCTCGGCCGAGAGCCCGGGTCAGCCGGCCTTCGACGCGGTGATCCTGGCCGGGGGAGAGGCGCGCCGGCTCGGCGGGGCGGACAAACCCGGCCTCACCGTGGGCGGCAGATCCCTGGTCGAGCACGTGGTGACGGCCGTCGCGGACGCCCGCACGACGATCGTCGTCGGCCCTGAGCGCCCGATCCCGGGCGTGGTGTTCGTGCGCGAGGACCCACCGAGAAGCGGCCCCGTCCCGGCTCTGGCGGCAGGACTGAACGGGGTCACCGCCCCATGGGTGGTCCTGCTCGCGGGCGACCTGCCGTTCATCACCGCCCCCCACGTCACGTCCTTGCTGAACGCCGCCACAACCCAACCGCCCAACACCACGGCCGGAGACCCGTCGCCCCAGCCGCCCGTCGCCCCTGCACACCCGACGCCTGGCGAGACGCCGCAGTCGGTGTCCGGGGGCGCCGCAGGGCTGACGCCTGGTGACGCCGCGAGGACGCCCGCCAATGCCGCACGCCCGACGCCAGGCCAGACGGCGCGGTCGGCGCCCGGCGACGTCGCAGGACCGACATCCGGCGACGTCGTCGTGGCGGCGGCCGGGAACGCGGCGCAGTCAACGTCCGCGACTGCGGCGCGGTCGTCGATGCCCGGCCAGGCGGCACAGCCGATGTCTCAGGACGACGCGCGGCCGATGTCGCGGAATGTCGCACGGCCGACGTCGCGGGATGCCGTGGCGCCGGCGTCCGGAGATGCCCCGGAACCGGCCCCCGAGGAGGGGCCGGTCGGTGGGGTGGTGATGGTGGATGACGGCGGGCGGGAGCAGTGGCTGGCCGGGGTGTGGCCGACGGCGCGGCTCAAGCGGGCCCTGGCCGCCTACCCGGGCCGCTCGCTCAAGGGCCTGCTCGGCCCCCTCACGGTCGTACGGCTGGCGCTGCCGGGAAGGCCCTGGTTCGACTGCGACACAATGGACGACCTGGAGGAGGCTCGTATGAACGTGCTCAACGAATGGACCGCCCTGGCCTGCGAGGAGCTGGGCATCGACCCGGCCACCGTGGACCGCGACCTGATTCTCGACCTGACCAAGGAGGTCGCCCACGGCGTGGCGAGACCGGCCGCGCCCCTGACGGCGTATCTGCTCGGCCTCGCCCAGGGCGCCGGGACCGCCCCCGACGACGCGGCGGCGAAATTGATCACATTGGCGAAGAACTGGGGACAGGCCACAGCCGAGACGCTGACAGACGGCTGACACTCGAACGAACTCTTGAAGTCAAGCCGCCCTCCCGCCTGAAGATTTCCTGTGAATAACGAGGCGGGAGGGAGTGCAAACGGTTTCGGGAAAGCGGCCCTATCCGACTGAGGTCGGCGTCGCCAACTGATCAAAAACTTCCGGGAAAGGGCGACGCCGGGTGGTTACGGGGGCAAACCACCCGGCGTCGCTTCATCGGCGTTCCGACGGGGGCCCGGAACGCCGGCACCAGCACTCCGACGGGGGACCGGAGCGCTTGCCTAAAGCGTACACCTACAACCCGTGGGATGCGTCAAGACTTAGTCACGACCCGATCTCGCGTCGATGCAGCGGTATCTCGGTTTGGTTAGCTTCAGGGGTGTCAAAGGTAGGCGGAGGGGCAGCCTTCCCTCTCTCATTGGCCCCGATTACGGCTATGTATGGCAAAAAGACTGCGGCGGCGATGAACAGCAGCCGGTACGGCCACGGCACCGGCACCACGACCGCCAGGATCAGGCAGATCGTCCGGATGCCCATCTTGATGAGGTAGCCGATCTCGCGCTTGCGGATGTCGTCCGTCAGCGACGGCTTGGCGTCCGTGACCTGGTGGACGTCTGGTCTCCTGCGCCACCCCTTCATGTCTTCCACCGTAGACCTGGAACAGGCCGGGTGCGACAGCGCCCCGGTGCGGGAACAGGGGTCATGCGATCATGGCCTTTGAGTAAGGAGGATGTGGAGATGACGGATCGAACGTATCGGGTGACCGAGATCGTCGGAACGTCGGGGGAGAGCGTCGACGAGGCCATCCGCAACGGCATCAAGCGGGCCTCGCAGACGCTGCGTCACCTCGACTGGTTCGAGGTGACGGAGATCCGCGGGTACATCGACGCGGGAGAGGTCGCGCACTTCCAGGTCGGCATGAAGGTGGGCTTCCGCCTCGAGGACGCCTGACTCGGCAACGCCTCGCGGGCCGCGTACGGCTCTCTGACGGCCGTAGGGGGCCGTGCGGGTCCCCGGGATCGGAGAGCCGTCCCCCCGCCCCTCGCCGGAGGCGAGAGGTTAGATTGGCCGGTGTGAGTGCTGAGTTCCGGATCCTGCTGGTGTGCACGGCGAACATCTGCCGTTCCGCCATGGCGCAGGTGATCGCCGAGGCGATGCTCAACTCCGCGCACCTGCCCGTGGCGACGGGGAGCGCGGGGGTTCGCGCGCTGGTCGGCCAATCGATGGCCCCCCACGCGATCACGGCCCTCGACCGGCTGGGCCTGGACGGCCGGGCGCACCGTGCCCGGATGCTGGACCACGACCTGGTCAGCTCGGCCGATCTGCTGCTGACGATGGAGGCCGGACACCGGGCCGTGGCCGTCGGGATCGCCCCGGAGGCGGAGCGCAGGACGTTCACGCTGCCGGAGTTCGCCGAACTGGCGACCGGGGCGGGGCACCGCCGTTATCGCTCGGACACGGCCGAACGGGCCCGGGCGATCGTCGAGTCGGCCGCCGAACGGCGCGACGCGCACCGGGCGCCCGAGGTGTACGACCCGTACGGCGGCCCGTACGAAGGCTACGAGGCGTGCACCAAGACCCTCGGCGAGGCCCTCAGCCACGCCCTGGGCGCCCTCCTGGGCCCCCGCTGATCACGGCGGGGGCCGCGCCCGGGAAGGTCAGCTGGCCTGGCTGACCGTGGACATGTTGAAGTCCGGCACCCGCACCGCCGGCATGATCGTGCGCTGGAAGTAGTCGTTCCACTCCCGGGGCAGCGTGCGCCCGGCGGCGCCCACCTCCGTCAACCGCCCGAGCAGGTCGACCGGGCTCTCGTTGAAGCGGAAGTTGTTCACCTCGCCCACGACCTCCCCGTGCTCGACCAGGTAGACCCCGTCCCGGGTCAACCCGGTCACCAGCAGCGTCTGCGGGTCGACCTCGCGGATGTACCACAGGCAGGTGACGAGGAGCCCGTGCTCCGTGGAGGCGATCATCTCCTCCATGGACCGGCCGCCCTCGGGGCCCGACATGATCAGGTTGGAGATCCCGGGCGTCACCGGCAGGCCGCTCAGCTCCGCCGAGTAGCGGGTCTGCAGCAGGGCCTCCAGGGTCCCGTCCTTGATCCAGTCGGTCGGTCCCAGCGGGAGCCCGTTGTCGAAGACCGAGCTCTCCCGGCTGGAGGCGTGCGCCGTGACGAACGGCGCGCACGCGATGCCCGGCGCCGACGGGTCGCTCGACAGCGTGACGGGCAGCGTGCCCAGCCGCTCGCCCACCCGCGTGCCGCCGCCGGGCTTGGAGAACACCGAGCGCCCGTCGAGCGCGTCCCTGGCCCCCGCCGACCAGAACAGGTAGATCATCAGGTCGGCCACCGCGCTCGGCGGCAGCAGCGTCTCGTAGCGCCCGGCCGGCAGGTCGACCCGGGTCTTGGCCCACTCCAGCCGCTGCGTGAGCGAGGCGTCGAGCGCCGCGACGTCCACGTCCGTGAAGTCCTCGGTGGACACGCCCGTCCACGCCGAGCGCTTCAGGTCGGCCGACTTGGCGTTGAGCTCCAGACGCCCGGTCGGCTGGTCGTGGCGCAGTCGCAGGCCCGCGGACGTGCCGAGGAACGTCGAGGTCAGCGAGTGCTCCGCGAACCCGTACAGCTTCCTGCCGCCCGCCTCGGCCGCCGCGAACGCGTCGCCGAGCGCGGGCGCGAACCCCTCGAACACCCCGATGTCGGTCGGCTCGACGGCGGAGCCCCAGTGCGGCGACTGCGGCACGCCCTCGACGAGGGCGCGGGCGTCCTCCGCGGGCTGGGCCTCCCGCGCGGCCGCGTCGGCCGCCGCCACCACGTCCGCGAGCTGATCCTCGCGTACGGCGGCCCGCGACACGACCCCGACGCTCTGCCCCGCGATCGAGATCACGGTCAGCCGGGCGGAGCGGGCGACGCCGTTCGTGGTGAGCGTGTTGCCCGCGAACCGCAGGTTGGCCGTGGAGTTCTCGTCCACCAGCACCACGCAGTCGTCGTTCGCCGAGAGCTCCAGGGCCTTCTCGACCATCTCCTGCGGCCTCATGCTTTGCCACCCTCCTGAACGGTGTTGAGGATCCGCACGCCCCTGAACAGCGCCGACGGGCAGCCGTGGCTGACCGGCGCGACCTGGCCCGGCTGGCCCTTGCCGCAGTTGAAGGCGCCCCCGAGCACGTACGTCTGCGGCCCGCCGACGGCCTCCATCGACTGCCAGAAGTCCGTCGTGGTCGCCTGGTAGGCGAAGTCCCTGACCTGCCCGGCCAGCTTCCCGTGGGAGATCCGGTACGCCCGCTGCCCGGTGAACTGGAAGTTGTAGCGCTGCATGTCGATCGACCAGCTCTTGTCGCCGACGATGTAGATCCCCCGCTCCACGCCCGAGATCAGCTCGTCGGTGGAGGGGCCGTCCGGCGCGGCCGCCAGCGACACGTTGGCCATGCGCTGGATCGGCATGTGCCCCGGCGAGTCGGCGAACGCGCACCCGTTGGACCGCCCGAGCCCCTTCATCAGGGCCATCCGCCGGTCGAGCTGGTAGCCGACCAGGATGCCGTCCTTGACGATGTCGAAGCTCTGCCCCTGCACGCCCTCGTCGTCGTAGCCGATCGTGGACAGGCCGTGCGTGACCGTGCGGTCGCCGGTCACGTTCATCAGCGGCGAGCCGTAGACCAGCTCGCCCAGCTGGTCGAACGTGGCGAAGCTGGTGCCCGCGTAGGCCGCCTCGTAGCCGAGCGCCCGGTCCAGCTCGGTCGCGTGGCCGATCGACTCGTGGATCGTCAGCCACAGGTTGGACGGGTCGATGACCAGGTCGTAGTCGCCCGCCTCGACGGAGGGCGCCGCCAGCTTCTCGGCCAGCAGCTCGGGCAGCCTGGCCAGCTCGCCCTGCCAGTCCCAGCCCGTGCCCGTCAGGTATTCGTAGCCGCGCCCGACCGGCGGCGCGAGCGTCGACATGTCGTCGAAGCCGTTCTCGTGCGCCTTCATCGCGTTGAGCTTCGGGTGCACCCGCACCCGCTGCTGCGTGGTGACCGTGCCGGCCGTGTCGGCGTAGAACTTCTGCTCCTTGACCTGCAGCAGCCGCGCCGACACGTGGTCGGCGCCTTTCAGCAGGCCGGCCGACCAGTCGGCCAGCAGGCTCACCTTGTCGGCCGAGGAGACCTCGAACGGGTCGACGTCGTACTCCGACACCCACACGGCCTCGGCGTGCACCGGCTCGGGAGCCAGCTCGATGGGCTCGCGGTTGATCGGGGCGCTCACCTCCGCCACCCGCACGGCCTGCTCGGCCACGGCCGCGGCGGCCTGCGGCGTCAGGTGGATGCCCGCCGCGAACCCCCACGTGCCGCCCTTGACGACACGCACGGCGTAGCCCAGGTCGTCGGCGTCCATGGCGCCTTCGAGCCGGGCGTCATAAAGGCTGAGCGTCTCGGCTCTGACGCGTTCGAGGCGGAAGTCGGCGTGCTCGGCGCCGAGTTCGCGGGCGCGTTGCAGGGCGGCGTCCGCCAGCTGCCGTAGCGGCAGCTCCAGGAAGTCGGGATCGATCTGGCGCATGTCCACGATCCTAACCCTGTGATCTTGTGCCACCCGGACAACCGCATACCCGCCGGTAGGAGATAGCGTCTGGTGCCATGGCACGCTCTGTACTCGTCACCGGGGGCAATCGCGGCATAGGCCTCGCGATCGCCCGTGAACTCGCCGCGGCCGGCGACGCCGTCGCGGTCACCTACCGATCGGGGGAGCCGCCCGAGGGCCTGTTCGGCGTGCGCTGCGACGTCACCAGCATGGCCGACGTCGAGGCCGCGTTCGACAAGGTCGAGGCGGAGCAGGGCCCGGTCGAGGTCCTCGTCTCCAACGCCGGCATCACCAAGGACACGCTGCTGGCGATGATGAAGGAAGACACCTTCACCGACGTCATCGACGCCAACCTGACGGGCGCCTACCGCGTGGCCAAGCGGGCCATCCGCCCGATGATGAAGCTCAAGCGCGGCCGGATCGTCCTCATCTCCTCGGTGGTCGGCCTGTCCGGCCAGGCCGGACAGGCCAACTACGCCGCCTCCAAGGCCGGGCTGGTCGGCTTCGCCCGCTCCCTGGCCCGCGAGTACGGCTCGCGCAACATCACGGTCAACGTGGTCGCGCCCGGTTTCGTGGCCACCGACATGACGGCCGACCTCGACCAGGAGGCGATCGTCTCCCGCATCCCCCTCGGCCGCCAGGCGGCGCCCGAGGAGGTGGCACGCGTCGTACGCTTCCTGGCCGGCGACGACGCCTCTTACATCACCGGGGCCGTGATCCCGGTCGACGGCGGACTCGGAATGGGGCACTGACGTGGGAATTCTCGAAGGCAAGCGGATCCTCGTGACGGGCGTGCTCACCGACGCCTCGATCGCCTTCTCGGTGGCCAAGCTGGCCCAGGAGGAGGGCGCCACGGTGGTGCTCACCGGGTTCGGCCGGCTGAGCCTGGTCGAGCGCATCGCCAAGCGGCTGCCGGCGCCGGCGCCGGTGCTGGAGCTCGACGTCCAGAGCAACGAGCACCTCGACACGCTCGCGGCGCGGGTGGGCGAGCACGTGGACGGCCTCGACGGCGTGGTCCACTCGATCGGCTTCGCCCCGCAGACGGCGCTGGGCGGCAACTTCCTCAACACCACGTGGGAGGACGTCGCCACGGCCCTGCACGTGTCGACCTACTCGTTCAAGTCCCTCGCCGTGGCCTGCCTGCCCCTCATGAAGGAGGGCGGGGCGGTCGTGGGCCTCGACTTCGACGCCACGAAGGCGTGGCCCGTCTACGACTGGATGGGCGTGGCCAAGGCGGGCCTGGAGTCGTGCAGCCGCTATCTCGCCCGCGACCTGGGGCCGCACAACATCCGCGTCAACCTGGTGGCGGCCGGTCCGCTGCGCACCATGGCGGCCAAGTCGATCCCGGGCTTCAAGGAGTTCGAGGACAGCTGGCCGGCGAAGGCCCCGCTGGGCTGGGACCTGTCGGACACGATTCCGGCGGCCAAGGCGTGCGTGGCGCTCATGTCGGACTGGTTCCCGGCGACGACCGGCGAC
Source organism: Nonomuraea sp. NPDC003201 (assembly GCF_053590415.1). Lineage (NCBI taxonomy): Bacteria > Bacillati > Actinomycetota > Actinomycetes > Streptosporangiales > Streptosporangiaceae > Nonomuraea > Nonomuraea sp. NPDC003201. Next base: position 4,403 of record NZ_JBSFTC010000160.1, on the reverse strand, counting down.
ATCGTCCACGTGGACGGCGGCGTCCACGCCGTCGGCACCTGATCTGAGGCTGGGGCGGGGTCTCGCGGGTCGCGGGGCCCCGCTTTTCGACGCCCGGGGTCGCGGACCTGCTCTTGGGTGCGCGGCCGCTCAGGCCACGCGGTGACGGCCGTTGCCGGCGCCGGGGCCGCTGCCGGCGCGCGCCGGTTCGAAGGGGATCGACTCCACCGGCTCCGTGCGCTGGCGCCGCTGCTGGACGATCCGCGTGGCCAGCACCGCCGACCCCAGCAGCGCGATCGTCAGCGCCGTCCCCAGCACGTCCGAGGCGGGCGGGCTGGGCCGTACCACCCGCTTGTCCTGCATCGGCAGGGTCAGCTCGTGGGCGAACGGATTGGGCCACAGCAGGTCCACCCGCGGCTCGTCCGTGTCGACCTTCGTCTCCTTCTCGATCACCGGCCGCCCCGTGTCCACGGTCTGCGGGTGCTGCTCCGGCGCCGTGGGCCGCTTGCTGGGCAGGGACTCCACGCCCCATTCGCGGGGCCGCGACGTACGCGAGGGAGAGGGGGCGGGCGAGGGGGAGAGCTTCTGCGTGGCCTCCTCGTCCGCGCAGGCCTGGCCCGGCCGGCAGGCGCTGTCCTGAGAGTCGTCCTGCCCCGTCGCGGAGGTGGAGGGCGACACCGAGGAGTTGGTGTCAGGCGTGGCCTTGGTGGTCGGCGCCACCTCTCCGACCCGGCCGAGCACCTCGTCGCTGGTGTCGTTCACGCCGTCCGTCACCTTTTTGGTGGTCCCGCCGGTCAAGGTGTCGACCGTGCCGGTGAGCGTGTTCACCACGTCGCACAGTGTGTTGGTCACTCCGGAGAGCAGGCCCCCGTCGCGCGTACAGTCCTGCGCGTCGGCCGCCGCGGCTGTCGCGGCCCCTGGGACGGCCGCCAGCGCCACCGCGAGAACTCCAGCCGAGATCGCGGCCCTGCTCCCCATCCGTCCCCTCCTGCGTCGCTTCCGGGGGAAATCTTTATGGACATCGGACATGAGACGCAGGCGTTTGGCAGGTAAAGTTGCGATTCGGTATCGAGTAGTGATACGCGAGGGGGTCTCTCGTTCCTGGGGCGAGGGGTCAGTCGAGTGACGACACGTCATCGAGGGCATCTCGGATCTCTATGGGCAGCACCACGTCCTCGGCCGTCAGGGCCCCCGTGAGCTGCGCGTGCGTACGGGCTCCGACGATGGCCGAGGCGACCCCCGGCTGATCGCGGACCCAGGACAGGGCGACCGCCAGCGGTGAGACGCCGAGCCCGTCCGCGGCGGTCATGACCGACTCGACGACGCTGCGGCTGCGCTCATCCAGATACGGCCGGACGAAGTCGGCGAAGTGCGGGGTGGCGGCCCGGGAGTCGGCCGGGATGCCGGTGCGGTATTTCCCGGTCAGCACCCCGCGGCCCAGCGGCGACCAGGCCAGCACGCCCACGCCCAGCTCGGCGGCGGCGGGCAGCAGCTCGCGCTCGGGCTCGCGGGCCAGCAGCGAGTATTCGGCCTGCGCCGAGGTGATCGGGATGCGGCCGGGGATCATCTTCTGGGTGACCGCCGCGACGGCCAGCTGCCAGCCGGTGTAGTCGCACACGCCCGCGTAGACGGCGCGTCCGGAGGAGACGATCGCGTCGAGCGCGGCCAGGGTCTCCTCCATCGGCACCTCGGCGTCGTACGTGTGCAGCTGCCACAGGTCGACGTAGTCGAGCCCGAGCCGGTTGAGCGAGTCGTCGACCGCGGCGATCAGGTGGCGCCTGGAGGCGTCGCGCGGCCGGCGGCCGGTCGGCGTCACCACGGCCTTGGTCGAGATCACCAGCTCCGAGCGCGGCACCGAGTCGCGCAGCATCCGGCCCAGCAGCCGCTCGGAGTCGCCACCGGTGTAGACGTCGGCCGTGTCGACGAGATTGCCACCCGCGTCCAGGAACGTCCGGAGCTGGGCGGCCGCCTCCTCGGCGTCGGTGTCACGCCCCCAGGTCATCGTGCCGAGCCCCAGCCGGGACACCGACAGGCCGCTGTGGCCGACATAGCGCTGCTGCATGATCCCGCCAGGTTACCAACAAGAAACCTGCTCATCGGGCTGCCGCACCACTGTTGTTCGCGGTCGGCGCGGCGGTGGCGGCCCACGGTGAAATGTTGTGATCCACGCCTGAGACACTTGCCGGGTGACCACGCTGCTTTTGGCCCGCCACGGGCTGACGGACCTCACCGGCCCGGTGCTGGCCGGGCGTACGCCGGGGGTGCATCTGAGCGAGGCCGGCCGGGCGCAGGCCGAGGCGCTGGCCGCCCGCGTCGCGGGCGTCAGGCTGGACGCCGTCGTCTCCAGCCCCCTCGAACGCTGCCGGGAGACGGCCCACGCGGTCGCCGACGGGCGCGGGATGGACGTGCTGATCGACGACCGGTTCATCGAGTGCGGCTACGGCGGCTGGACCGGCCGCCCGCTGAAGGAGCTCGCCAAGGAGCCGCTGTGGCAGGTGGTGCAGGCGCATCCCAGTGCCGTGACATTTCCGGAAGGGGAGTCCCTGGCCGGTATGCAACACCGGGCCGTCGCGGCGGTCCGGGAGTGGAATCAACGCCTGGGGGAGAAGGCTGTCTACCTGGTTTGCAGCCACGGCGACGTGATCAAATCGATCGTCGCGGACGCTCTGGGCCTGCACCTCGATCACTTTCAGCGGATAACAGCCGATCCTGCGGCCCTGACCATCATTCGCTATGCCCCCCTACGCCCCTTTGTTCTCAGGCTCAACGATATGGGGGAATTGCGGCTCCCCGAGGATTCGGAGGAGAAAGACGGGGGAGAAAACATCACCGGGAGCGATGCCGCCGTCGGCGGCGGACCCGGAACCACGTAAGGTCAGCGTATGCCGGTCTTCGACTACGACCCACCAGAGAGGTTCGTCGCCGGTGCCCTGGGGCAGCCGGGCGCGCGCGCCTTTTTTCTGCAGGCCAGGGCCGAGGGCAGACTGACCACGGTGGCGCTGGAGAAGTTGCAGGTCGCCGCCCTCGCGGGCAGGCTGGACGAGCTGCTGGACGAGGTGCTGCGCCTGAGCGGGGGCACCGCGCACGTCCCGGCGCTGGCGCCGGCCGACCTGGCCGACGACGCGCCGCTCGAGGTGCCCGTCGCGGAGGACTTCCGGGTGGGCACCATGGCGCTGGCCTGGGACGCGGAGAGGTCGCAAGTGGTGATCGAGGCGCAGGAGGTCGTCGACGAGGAAGACGTCGAGGCCGCCGACCCCGCGGTGCTGCGGGTGCGCATCAGCGCGGGAGCCGCTCGCGCCTTCACCCAGCGGGCCCTCGAGATCGTCTCCGCGGGCCGACCACCGTGCCCGCTGTGCGGACAGCCGCTCGACGCTTCCGGGCACGTCTGCGTGCGCCTCAACGGATATCGCGGGGGTGAGGCGGCTTCATGACCGCTCCGGAGAGCGAACCGGCAGTCAAGCCGTCCCGGCAGCCGCCGTCCATGCAGGAGGACGAGGCCCTCGCGCTGCTGCGCGACGGCCGGCTGGAGGTGGCCGGCCGCCTCGTCGAGGCCACCAACATGACGCTCTACTGCTCGGTCAAGCTGGGCTCCCGCTCGGCCGCCTGCGTCTACAAACCGGTACGCGGCGAGCGCCCGCTGTGGGACTTCCCCGACGGCACGCTGGCCGCCCGGGAGGTGGCCGCGTTCGAGGTGTCGCAGGCGACCAGCTGGAACATCGTGCCGCCCACCGTCTACCGCGACGGCCCCTTCGGGCCCGGCATGGTCCAGCTCTGGATCGACACCGAGCGCGAGGTCGACCTCCAGCGGCTGGTCAAGAGCCGAAATCCGCTGGTGCGCCGGATGGCGGTGTTCGACGCGATCGTCAACAACGCCGACCGCAAGGGCGGCCACCTGCTGCCGCTGCCCACGGGGCACGTCTACGGGGTCGATCACGGGGTCTGCTTCTCCGTCGAGGACAAGCTGCGCACCGTGCTGTGGCAGTGGCGCGGCAAGCCCCTCGCCCGCGAGGCGGTGGCCGTGCTGGCCAAACTGGAGCGCGACATCGAGTCCGGCTCCCTCGGGCGCAGGCTGCGCGAGCTGCTGAGCCTGGAGGAGGTCGAGGCCACCTGGCAGCGGGTCAGGCGGCTGCTGGACACCGGCGTGCACCCGTACCCCTCCGAGGGCTGGCCCGCCATCCCCTGGCCCCCGATCTAAGGCGTTCCCGGGCCCGTCAGGGCCCGCCCCTCCCGGCGGCGGCCGAAGCCCGTTTATTACCCTTTGCCCCATGTGCACGCTGATCGTGAAACCCGGGCGGACGCTCACCCTCATGGGCGTCAGAGACGAGTTCACCGACCGCCCGTGGGAGGCGCCGGGCGAGCACTGGCCGGAGCATCCGGGCGTGGTCGGCGGGCGCGACCTCAAGGCCGGCGGCACCTGGCTGGCC
>NZ_JBSFTC010000159.1:0-25170 GCF_053590415.1 Nonomuraea sp. NPDC003201 | reverse complement strand
AGCGCGACGACGTCGCCCCTGCCCACGCCGGCGGCCCGCAGCTCGTCGCGGGTGGCCTCGGCGGCGGCCCACAGGCGGCGCAACCCGACGCGGCGCTCGCCGTCGAGCACCGCGTCGGTGTCCTCCGGCGGCGCGGCGGAGACCTGGCGGGCGATCTTGTCCAGTACGGTCGCCGGCGTCACGGCGCGCTCGGTGGCGTTGGCCAGCTCGATGGCCGCCCGGTCCTGGTAGCACCAGACGGGCAGGTCCGCGAGCGGCGTGTCGGGCTGCTCCGCGAGCGTGACGAGCAGCTCGTCGAAGCGGGCCAGCAGCAGCTCCACGTCCGCCCGGTCCAGGACGTCCACGCAGAACGCGGTCCTGATCCTGATCGCCTCGGGGGTGGAGGTGACGAAGAACTCCAGGTCGAACTTGCTGAAGCCGTTCTCGATCACCACCTGCCCGGCCCGCAGCCCGCCCAGCATGAACTCGGCGGACAAGTCGGCGGGCACGTAGTTGAAGGTGTGCCGGAAGAGGTTGTTGCGCCAGCCGTCGCGCGGGACGATCTCCAGCAGGTCGTCCACCGGGTGGTCGGCGTGCGACATGGCCTCCATGAACGTGCGGCGGGTCAGCCGCGTGTACGTGCGGAAGTTGTTCGCCCATTGCACGCGGGTGCGCAGGGTGAGCACGTTGATGTGGTAGCCGAGCCGGGTGGCTGCCTCGGGCGTCCGCACGCTGATGGGCGAGCCGATGGTGAGGTCGGGGCCGGCGCCGTGGGCGGCGAGCAGCACGCCGTACGCGGCCATGAGGACGACCGACTCCGGCGCCCGCAGCTCCCGCTGCATCCGCCGCGCCGCGTCGCGCGCGGCGGGGGACAGCTCCCAGTTGACCACGTCGCCCAGGAGGGTGACCTGCGAGGCCTCCGGCTGCTCGCACCACAGGTCCAGCTCGTCGGCGCGGAAGCCGTCCAGCTTGTCGTGCCAGAACTCCCGGCTGCGCGGGTCGGCGGCCGGCTCCTCCCAGGCCGGTACGGTGTCGCGCGGCGGCGACTCGCCCGCCGCGAGGGCGTTGTAGGTCGCGGCGAGCTCGTTCATCAGCAGCGCGGACGACAGCCCGTCGAAGATCGAGTGGTGGATCGCCAGGCAGTAGACCTCGCCCGCCTCCTCCTCCAGGACGGCGGCGCGCACCAGGAGCTCGCCGTCCGGCCGGAACGGCCGGGCCACGAACTCCGTCAGCCACTCGCGCGTGGCGCCCCGGCCGCCCTCCTCGAAACGCAGCTCGGCGTACTCGGGCGGCAGGACCTCCCGCGTCATGCCCTCGGCCTCGATCCCGAAGACCGTGCGCAGGATCTCGTGCCGGCGCAGGACGTGGTTGATCGCGTCCAGCATGAGGGTGCGGCTCGGCAGCCTCGCCACGCTGAACGCCACGCCCAGGTTGTTCACCCCGGTACCGGGGACCAGCTCTTCCAGCATCCACAGCGCCTGCTCCTTGCGCGAGGCGCGCTGACCCAGCATCTGCTCCATGATCATCTCTCCAGCAGCTTGGTGACGGCCCTGGCGACCTCGTCCGAGGTGAGCAGCACGTCGTGGCCCTCCTCGAACCTGAGCTCCTCGGCCACGACGGTGCGACCGGAGTCACGCAGCCGGTTCAGGCCGTTCCTCGGGTTGGACGAGCTCACCGCGATGGCGCGCAGCCACCCCTCCCAGGGGTCCAGGTGGTCGGCGTAGGTGAGGAAGGCCAGGAAGGCGCTGAACGTCTCCCACATCTCCTCGGAGTACTCCGGGTCGAACCCGGCCCTTTCGAACGCGCGGTGCCCGACCTCGCGGAAGGTGGCGTACAACTGGGCGGCGTAGCCCTCGACCGTGATCCCCTCGACCTGGAGCGTCGTGTCCATGGTCTCCCGGAGCTGGGCGACGTCCTCCTCGTTCAGGATCGAGGAGAGGATGCCGAAGACCTTGCCGAACTGGAAGTAGACGTTCTCCAGGCTCGTGGGCTCCGGGTCGAAGAGGATCAGCTCGGGCGTCGAGCCCTGCAGCTCGGCCAGCCGGTCGACGAGCTCGGTCGCGTAGACGGCGCCCACGCAGTAGCCCATGACCGCGTGGACCTTCCTGCCGCTCTCCTTGATGGGCTCCACCCAGGAACGGACATAGGCGGCACCGTCGATCCCGCAACCGGGCGCCACGGCGGGCGGGCGCACGTGCCAGAAGGTCGCGTCATAGTCAATGTTCGCCACCAGCTCGGGGAAGCCCGCCTCCGCGCGGCCGGTCTCCGTGAAGTCGACGCAGAGGACGAGGTCCGCCGAATTGGATGCTTTGAGCGTCGTCCAAGTGGTTACCAGGGTCATGATCATTCCTTTGATCGGAGTTCTGCCTAGGAACTCCCGCCTTCAAGGGCGAGCTGAATCAGGAGGTCGGCGTCCATGCTGTCGATCTCCTCGGTCCTGCCGTTCGTCTCTCCGTCCTCCTCCGGGCCGGCTAGGCGGAACAGGCTGTCCAGCAGCCCGGCCTCACGTAGCCGTGAGATCGGGATGGTCGTCAGGAGCTGACGTACCTCGGCGTCGCTCCGGACCGCGGCGGGCCCGGCCGTCCTGGCCGCGGCGGCCGGGAAGAGCTGCTCCAGTACGAATCGCGTCAGGTCGTGGGGAGTCGGGTAGTCGAAGATGAGCGTGGCCGGGAGCTGCAGTCCGGTGGCCGAGTTGAGCTGGTTGCGGAGTTCGACCGCGGTCAGGGAGTCGAAGCCGAGATCCTGGAACTGGCGCCCCGGCTCGATCGCCGACCCCTCGGTGAACCCGAGCACCGCCGCGACCTGGCCTCTGACGAGTTCCGACAGGGTGTCCTGCAGCTGGTCCGGCTCCATCGTGGCCAGCCGTTCCGCCAGTCCCTGGGCCGGGCGGACACGGCGTGGCCGGGTACGGGTCCCGGCCTTGGTGAACTTCGCGGGGACCAGTGCGGCGCGGCCGGAGCGGACGCCGACGTCGAAGAGTTCCAATCCCTCCTCAGTGGTCAGGGGCTGCACGCCCGCGCGTTCCATGCGGCGCAGGTCGGTCTCCGTCAGCTCGCCCGCCATGCCGCTGGTCGTCCAGAGGCCCCAGGCGAGGGAGGTCGCCGGGAGACCCTGGGCTCTGCGGTGGTGCGCCAGGGCGTCCAGGTATGCGTTGGCGGCGGCGTAGTTGCCCTGGCCCGCGCTGCCCAGGACGCCGGCCAGCGAGGAGAACAGCACGAACGCGGTCAGGTCGAGCCCTCGCGTGAGCTCGTGCAGGTGCCAGGCGGCGTCGGCCTTGGGCCGCAGCACCGCGTCCAGCCGCTCGCCCGACAGAGACGTGATCACGCCGTCGTCCAGCACGCCGGCCGTGTGCACCACCCCGGTCAGCGAGTCCGCCACCGAGGCCACCACCCCGAACAGCGCCTCGCGGTCGGCCACGTCGCAGGCCGCCACCTCCACCTCGGCACCGAGTTCCGAGAGCTCGGCGACCAGCTCGGCCGCGCCCGGCGCCTCCGGGCCGCGACGGCTGACCAGCAGCAGGCGTCTGACCTCGTGCTCGGTGACCAGGTGCCGGGCCACCAGCGCGCCCAGCCCGCCTGTGCCACCGGTGACCAGCACCGTGCCCTCCGGGCCGAACACCGGGCCCTGATCCGCCAGATCCGTGGCCCGGCCCAGACGTGGCGCCCATAGCTCGTCCGCCCGCACCGCGAGTTGGGACTCGCCCGACGCCAGCGCCCGGCCGATCACGTCTTCAGGTGTGTCGCCGTCCAGGTCCAGCAGGACGAACCGGTCCGGCTGCTCGGCCTGCGCGGCCCGTACCAGGCCCCACACCGCCGCCTGCGCCGCATCCGGTACGTCGTCCGCGGTCGCGGCCACCGCGCCGTGGGTGACGACGACCAGCCGGGACGAGGTCAGGCGGTCGTCGGCGAGCCATTCCTGGACCAGCTCCAGCGTCGCGTGGGTCGTGGCGTGCACGTTCTGGCCGGCGGCCGGGCACGCGACCAGGACGGCCTCCACCGGCTGAATCGAGGCCAGGTCGGGGTACGTCTGGGCGCCGGTGCCGAAGTCGTCGGGACCCAGCACGGCCCAATGAGGTGCATGCGAGCCGGACGCGGGCGGGATCGCGATCCAGTCGAGCTGGTGCAGCGAGCTTCGGTTCTCGGTGGTGGACAGGGCACGCAGGGCCAGGGTGCCGATCTCGGCCACCGGCGCGCCGCTCTTGTCGGCGATGCTCAACGTGATGCTCGCCTCGCCAGTCGCGCTCACCTTGACGCGCAGGCCGCTCGCGCCGGCCGCGTGCAGCGACACCTCGCTCCAGGCGAACGGGAGATACGGGCGTCCTGCCTCCGGTCGTGGCACCACGTCACCCAGCGCGGCCGCGTGCAGGGAGGCGTCCAGCAAGGCCGGGTGCAAACCGAACCGGCCCGCCTCGGCGTGCGCCTGCTCCGGCAGGGTGATCTCGGCGAACACCGTGCTTCCTTGCCGCCAGGCCGCAGTCAGTCCCTGGAACAGCGGCCCGTACTCCAACCCATCCGCTGCCAGGTCGTCGTACAGCTGCTCGACGTCAACCGGAGCAGCCCCGGCCGGAGGCCATTGAGCCAGGTCGAACACCGGCTCCTCGGCCTGGTCGGCGAGCAGGCCTTGGGCGTGCTGCACCCACTCCGCAGCCTGGTTGCTGCGGGAATGGATGCTTATGGGGCGGGCGCCTGACTCGTCGCATGGTCCGGCGACCAGCTGGATGTGCACGCCGCCCTCGGCAGGCACCAGCAACGGCGCCTGGATGGTCAGCTCCCGCAGCTGCGGGCAGTCCAGCTCATGCCCGGCCCGTACCGCCAGCTCCACCAGCGCCGCACCCGGCACCACCACCCGGCCGTTGACCTGGTGATCGGCCAGCCAGGGCTGTGAGGTGAGGGACAGGCGGCCGGTGAAGATGACCGACGCGCCGCCGGCCACCTCGGTCATCGCACTCCACATCGGATGCTCGATGGCTCCCAGCCCGGCGGCGTCCACATCGCCGGACTCCAGACTGGCCGGCACCCAGTACCGCTGGTGCTGGAAGGCATAGGTGGGTAGATCGACGTGCCTGGCCGGGGCCAGCACCGCCCTCCAGTCCACGGCAATGCCGTGGGTGTGCAACCGGCCGAGCGCCTCCACCAGCGCGCGGACCTCATCCCGGTCCTTGCGGGTGGCAGGGATGAACACCCCGTCGGCGATGCTCTGCTGAGCCAGCCCCGTCAGAACCCCGTCCGGGCCGACCTCCAGGAAGCAACCGGCCTCCGCAGCCGCCACCCCGTCGGCGAACCGCACCGCCTGCCGCACATGCTCCACCCAATAGCTCGGGCTGGTCAGCTGCCCCGGCTCGGCCAGCCGGCCGGTGAGGTTGGAAACGATCGCAAGAGTGGGCTCGTGGTAGGTCAGACCCGTGATGGCCTCCTCGAAGGAAGCCAGCATCGGCTCCATCAGCGGCGAGTGGAAGGCGTGGGAGACCCGCAACCTGCGCGTCCGAACGCTGACCCGCTCCTCGATCTCAGCGATTTTTTGGGCGTCTCCGGAGATCACCACCGCTGCCGGACCATTGACCGCCGCGATCCCGACCCGGCCCTCCAGCAGCGGCAGAACCTCCGCCTCGGGTGCCGCAATCGCGAGCATCGCGCCACCGGTCGGCAGAGCCTGCATCAACCGCGCCCGAGCCGCCACCAAGGCGCACGCATCGGCCAGCGAGAAGACCCCGGCCACATGCGCAGCGGCGATCTCCCCAATCGAATGCCCGACCAGCACATCAGCGCGGACTCCGAAGGATTCCAGCAGCCGATAAAGCGCGACCTCGAAGGCGAACAGCGCCGGCTGGGTCATGCCGGTCTCGTTCAACTCTCCATCGGGGTCGTCGAACATCACCTCACGGACCGGCAGGAACTGGTTGATCTCCTCCAGCGCCTCAGCGAACACCGGGAACACCTCAGCGAGCTCGCGGCCCATCCCGACCCGCTGACTGCCCTGACCGGCGAACAACAACGCCAGCCTGCCCCCAGCCACCACCTCCGAAGAACCCTCAGCCAGCGCCCGCAACCCCGCCAGCAACTCGTCACGATCAGCGCCCACCACGACCGCACGCTGCTCCAACACGGCCCGCCCCGTGGCCAACGACCACGCGGCATCGGCCGTCTTCAGCTCCGGCCGTTCCTCCAGCCACGACGCCAGTCGAGACGCCTGAGCCTGAAGCGCCTCGCGACTCCTCGCGGAGATCAGCCACGGCACCACCCGTGGCTCCGCGCCACTGGTCTCGATTGTCGGCGCGGGAGGCTCCTCCAGCACGACATGAGCGTTCGTACCGCTGATCCCGAACGAAGAGATTGCCGCACGACGGGCATGCCCGTTCTGCTCCCACGGCTGCGCGTCGGTGAGCAGCCGCACCGCGCCTGCCGTCCAGTCCACGTGCGGCGATGGCTCGTCCGCATGCAAGGTCTGCGGCAGAACCCCGTTCCGCATGGCCATGACCATCTTGATCACGCCACCCACACCAGCCGCAGCCTGCGTGTGACCGATGTTCGACTTCAGTGAACCGAGCCACAGCGGCTGGTCCCGCTCCTGGCCGTAGGTCGCGAGGAGCGCCTGGGCCTCGATCGGGTCGCCGAGCTTGGTGCCCGTGCCGTGCGCCTCGACCACGTCCACGTCCCCGGCCGACAGACCGGCGTTGGCCAGCGCCTGCCGGATCACCCGCTGCTGGGAAGGACCGTTCGGAGCCGTGATCCCGTTGCTCGCACCGTCCTGGTTGATCGCCGAACCCTTGAGCACCGCCAGCACCTGATGACCATTTCGCTGAGCGTCCGACAGCCGCTCCACCAGCAGCACACCGACACCCTCACCCCAACCAGTCCCATCCGCCGAGGCCGAGAACGCCTTGCACCGCCCATCCGCCGCCAGCCCCCGCTGCCGCGAAAACTCGATGAACATCCCCGGCGTCGACATCACCGTCACACCACCGGCCAGCGCCAGATCACACTCCCCCGACCGCAACGCCTGCGCAGCCCAATGCAACGCCACCAACGACGACGAACACGCCGTGTCAACCGTGACCGCCGGGCCCTCCAGCCCCAACGTGTAGGAGACCCGACCCGACACCAAACTCCCGCCGCTGCTGTTCGCCGGAGTCCCCAACCCGTAGTCGTGGTACATGACCCCGGCGAACACACCCGTACGGCTGCCACGCAACCCCGTCGGATCGATCCCCGCCCGCTCAACCGCCTCCCACGACGTTTCGAGCAGCAGCCGCTGCTGCGGATCCATCGCCAACGCCTCACGCGGCGAAATCCCGAAAAACACAGGGTCGAACTCGGCGGCGTCGTACAGGAACCCGCCCAAACGCGTGTAAGTCTTGCCCGGCGTGCCGGGCTCCGGCCCGTACACCCCTTCCACGTCCCAGCCGCGATCGGTCGGGAAGTCTCCGATCGCGTCCCGGGCCTGCGCCACCAGCTCCCAGAGGCCCTCCGGCGAGGTCACGCCACCCGGGTACCGGCACGCCATGCCGACGATCGCGATCGGCTCGTCCGTCGCCGTCGTGGTGGCCGCCACGGCCTGCGAGGTCTGCCCGCCGACCAGCTCACCCGCCAGGAACTCCGCCACCGCCTCGGCGGTCGGGTAGTCGAAGATGAGGGTGGCCGGGAGCTGAAGTCCGGTGGCCGCGTTGAGCTGGTTGCGGAACTCGACCGCGGTCAGCGAGTCGAAGCCGAGGTCCTGGAACTGGCGTTGCCGGTCGATGGCCGACCCGTCGGCGAACCCGAGTACCGTGGCCGCGCTGCCGCGGACCAGGTCTGTCAGCATCGCTCGGCGTCCGGCCGGGTCCAGCGCGGTCAGACGCTGGGCGAGGCCGTTGGCGCTGCCGGCACGACGCACCGGGGTGCGCCCGCTGGTCCGGGTTTGTACGAACCGTGCGGGGATCAGCAGCGCCTGCCCGGACGACACAGCGGTGTCGAAGAGTGCGAGCCCGTCGTCGATGGACAGCGGCTTCACGCCCGCGCGTTCCATGCGGCGCAGGTCGGATTCCTTGAGCTCGCCCGCCATACCGTCGGTGGCCCAGACGCCCCAGGCCAGCGAGGTGGCCGGGAGACCCTGCGCTCTGCGGTTGTGTGCCAGCGCGTCAAGGTATGCGTTGGCCGCACCGTAGTTGCCTTGGCCCGCGCTGCCCAGAACCCCGGCAACCGAGGAGAACAGCACGAAGGCGGTCAGATCAAGATCCTGCGTGAGCTCGTGCAGATGCCGGGCCGCATCGGCCTTTGGCCGCAGGACGGCGTCGATGCGCTCCGGCGTGAGGGAGGCGATGACACCGTCAGCCAGAACACCTGCCGTGTGGACGACACCCGTCAGCGGGTGCTCGGCGGGAATCGAGGTGATCAGGTGGGCGAGGGCGTCTCGGTCGCCGACGTCGCAGGCGGCCACCGACACGTTCGCGCCGTGCTCGGCCAGCTCGACCACGAGTGCGGCGGCACCGGGCGCCTCCAGGCCCCGGCGGCTGACCAGCAGCAGGTTCCTGACGTCGTGTGCCACCACCAGGTGCCGGGCCACCAACGCGCCCAACCCGCCGGTGCCACCGGTGACCAGCACGGTCCCCTCGGACCCGAACAGCGGCCCGCTGAGCTGCTCCGGCCCCGAACCCGGGCCTGCTGCCCGCTTGAGGCGCGGGGTCAGCAGTTGACCGGCTCGGACGGCCAGTTGGGCCTCGCCCGTGGCCAGGACCTGGTCGATCGTCTCCGCGCGCAGCGGCTCCGCGTCCAGGTCCAGCAGCGTGAACCGGCCGGGCTGCTCGGCCTGCGCGGCCCGTACCAGGCCCCACACCGCCGCCTGGGCCGGCTCCGGCACATCGTCCGGACCGGCCGCCACCGCGTCACGCGTGACGACGACCAGCCGGGACGAGGCCAGGCGGTCGTCAGCGAGCCACTCCTGGACCAGCTCCAGCGTCGCGTGGGTCGTGGCGTGCACGTTCTGGCCGGCGGCCGGGCACGCGACCAGGACCGTCTCCACCGGCTGAATCGAGGCCAGATCCGACCGGGTCTCGGTCCCCGTGCCCAGGTCATCGGACCCGAGCACGACCCACTGGTGCGCCTCTTGCGCGGGAGCGGCTGGGACCACCTCCCAGTCGAGCTGGTGCAGCAAGCCCTGGGTCTCGGACGCGCTGAGTTCGGTGGCGGACAGAGCGCGCAAGGTGAGCGCGTCGACCTCGGCCACCGGTGTGCCGGTGTCGTCGGCGATGCTCAACGTGATGATGGCCGCTCCAGCCGCGCTCACCTTGACGCGCAGGCCGCTCGCACCGGCCGCATGCAGCGACACCCCGCTCCAGGCGAACGGCAGATACGGCCGCCCGGCTTCCGGTTTCGGCACCACGTCACCCAACGCGGCAGCGTGCAGGGACGCGTCCAGCAGAGCCGGGTGCAAACCGAACCGGCCCGCCTCGGCATGCGCCTGCTCCGGCAGCGTGATCTCGGCGAACACCGTGCTTCCCTGCTGCCAGGCGGCGGTCAAGCCTTGGAAGAGCGGCCCGTACTCCAGTCCGCTCGCGGCCAGGTCGTCGTACAGCTGCTCGACGTCAATCGCAGCCGCCCCGGCCGGAGGCCATTGAGCCAGGTCGAACACCGGCTCCTCGGCCTGGTCGGCGAGCAGGCCTTGCGCATGCTGCGTCCACTCCCCCGCCTGGTTGCTGCGGGAATGGATGCTCACCGGACGGGCGCCTGTCTCATCGGATGGTCCGGCGACCAGCTGGATGTGCACGCCGCCCTCGGTGGGCACCAGCAACGGCGCCTGGATGGTCAGCTCCCGCAGCTGCGGGCAGTCCAGCTCATGCCCGGCCCGCACCGCCAGCTCCACCAGCGCCGCACCCGGCACCACCACCCGGCCGTTGACCTGGTGATCGGCCAGCCAGGGCTGCGTTGCCAGCGACAACCGACCTGTGAAGGTGTGAGTGTCGGAGTCCGGCGCCGAGATGGCGGCACGGAGTACGGGGTGATCGATGGCACCCAGCCCGGCGGCGTCCACATCACCGGCGTCCTGTGCGGCAGGAACCCAGTACCGCTCCCGCTGGAAGGCGTAGGTGGGCAGGTCTACGTGCCTGGCCGGGGTCAGTACGGCCGTCCAGTCCACGGCGATCCCCTGGGTGTGCAACCGGCCAAGCGCCTCCACCAAGGAGCGGGCCTCGTCGCGGTCCTTGCGGGTGGCGGGGATGAACACCCCGTCGGCGATGCTCTGCTGAGCCAGCCCGGTCAGCACTCCATCCGGGCCGACTTCCAGGAAGCAACCGGCCTCTGCAGCCGCTACTCCGTCGGCGAACCGCACCGCCTGCCGCACGTGCTCCACCCAATAGCTCGGGGTGGTCAGCTGCCCCGGCTCGGCCAACCGGCCCGTGAGGTTGGAAACGATCGCAAGAGTGGGCTCGTGGTAGGTCAGACCCGTGATGGCCTCCTCAAAGGAAGCCAGCATCGGCTCCATCAACGGGGAGTGGAAAGCATGGGAGACCCGCAGCCTGCGCGTCCGAACGCTGACCCGCTCCTCGATCTCAGCGATCTTTTGGGCGTCTCCGGAGACCACCACCGCTGCCGGGCCGTTGACCGCCGCAATCCCGACCCGGTCCCCCAGCATCGGGAGAACCTCCGCCTCGGGCGCGGCGATCGCGAGCATCGCGCCGCCGGTCGGGAGAGCCTGCATCAGCCGGGCTCGGGCCGCCACCA
The DNA here is from genome assembly GCF_053590415.1 of Nonomuraea sp. NPDC003201. Lineage (NCBI taxonomy): Bacteria > Bacillati > Actinomycetota > Actinomycetes > Streptosporangiales > Streptosporangiaceae > Nonomuraea > Nonomuraea sp. NPDC003201. The sequence goes on along the minus strand of NZ_JBSFTC010000159.1, from coordinate 14,500 downwards.
GGGCGCATGCGTCGGCCAGCGAGAAGACTCCGGCCACATGGGCGGCGGCGATCTCGCCGATCGAGTGACCGACCAGCACATCAGCGCGGATGCCGAAGGATTCCAGCAGCCGATACAGCGCGACCTCGAAGGCGAACAGCGCTGGCTGGGTCATGCCGGTCTCGTTCAACACCCCGTCGGGGTCGTTGAACATGACCTCGCGGATCGGCAGGAGCTGGTTGATCTCCTCCAGGGTTTCGGCGAACACCGGGAACGCCTCAGCGAGCTGCTGGCCCATGCCGACCCGCTGACTGCCTTGACCGGCGAACAGCAACGCCAGCCTGCCTCCAGCCCCCACCTCCGGGGAACCCTCGGCCAGCGCCCGCAACCCGGCCAGCAGCTCGTCACGGTCAGCGCCCACCACAACCGCACGCCGCTCCAACACGGCCCGCCCCGTGGCCAACGACCAAGCAGCGTCCGATACCGAGAGCGACGGCCGCGCCGACAGCCACGACTCCAGTTGAGCCGCCTGAGCCTGAAGCGCCTGCGCGTCCTTGGCCGACACCAGCCACGGCACCACCGGCAACTCCGCGCCACCGGTCTCGGTTGCCGAAGCGGGAGGCTCTTCCAGCACGACGTGGGCGTTCGTGCCGCTGATCCCGAACGAGGAGACCGCCGCACGACGGGCGTGCCCGTTCTCCTGCCACGGCTGCGCCTCGGTCAGCAGCTCAACGGCCCCGGCCGACCAGTCCACGTGCGGCGACGGCTCATCCACGTGCAGCGTCTGCGGCAGAACCCCGTTCCGCATCGCCATGACCATCTTGATCACGCCCGCGACGCCCGCTGCGGCCTGCGCGTGGCCGATGTTCGACTTGATCGACCCCAGCCAGAGCGGCTGGTCCCGCTCCTGGCCGTAGGTCGCGAGGAGCGCCTGGGCCTCGATCGGGTCACCCAGAGCGGTCCCGGTGCCATGCGCCTCGACCACGTCCACGTCCCCGGTCGACAGCCCGGCGTTCGCCAGCGCCTGGCGGATCACCCGCTGCTGCGAGGGACCGTTCGGCGCGGTCAGGCCGTTACTGGCCCCGTCCTGGTTGATCGCCGAGCCCTTGACGACCGCCAGCACCTGGTGACCGTTGCGCCGGGCGTCCGACAGCCGCTCCACCAGCAGCATGCCGACACCCTCACCCCAGCCCGTGCCATCAGCGGCGGCCGAGAACGCCTTGCAGCGCCCGTCCGGGGACAGGCCGCGTTGCCGGGAGAACTCGATGAAGGTGCTCGGCGTGGCCATCACGGTGACGCCGCCGGCCAGCGCCAGGTCGCATTCGCCCGATCGCAGCGCCTGAACCGCCAGGTGGAGCGCCACCAGGGAGGACGAGCATGCCGTGTCCACGGTCACGGCCGGACCTTCCAGGCCCAGGGTGTAGCTCACCCGGCCGGAGGCGATGCTTCCGGAGCTGCCGGTGCCGATGAGCCCTTCCAGCTCGCCGGGCACGGCCGAGAGCTGGGGCGCGTAGTCGTGGTACATGACCCCGGCGAACACACCCGTCCGACTGCCACGCAGCCCGTGAGGATCGATCCCCGCCCGCTCAACCGCCTCCCACGACGTCTCCAGCAACAACCGCTGCTGCGGATCCATCGCCAACGCCTCACGCGGCGAAATCCCGAAAAACCCCGAATCAAACTCCGCCGCGTCATACAAGAACCCGCCATGCCGCGCATACGACGTCCCACGGCTGTCCGGGTCCGGGTCGTACAGCTTCTCGAGGTCCCAGCCGCGATCGGCGGGGAACTCCCCCACCGCGTCCCGACCCGAGAACACCAACTCCCACAAACCCTCCGGCGAAACCACACCCCCCGGATACCGACACGCCATCCCCACGATCGCGATCGGCTCATCCACCACCGCAGCAGCCGCCACCACGGCCTGCGAGGTCTGCCCACCCCCCAACTCACTCGCCAGGAACTCCGCCACCGCCTCAGCCGTCGGGAAATCGAACACCAACGTCGCCGGCAACCGCAGCCCGGTGGCGGCGTTGAGCTGGTTGCGGAACTCGACGGCAGTCAGCGAGTCGAAGCCCAGCTCCTGGAACCGTTTGGTCGGCTCCACCGCGTCGCCGCTCTGGAACCCGAGCGCCGTGGCCACCTGGCTACGGACCAGCTGCAGGAGATCGGCCGGGTTCGCGCTGGTGGCGGTCGTGCTGGTACGGCGGGCAGGCACGCGGACCAGCCCGTGAAGGAGCGCCGGCAGCGTGCCCGCCTGCGCCTGGGCCTGCAGCGCCGGCATGCTCAGCGCGGCCGGGACCAGGTCGGCGCGGTCGCCGTTGACCGCGACGTCGAACAGAGCCAGCCCGTCGGCGATGGGCAGGGGTGTGATGCCGCCGCGTTCGAGGCGGCGCAGGTCGGACTCGTCCAGCTCGCCCGCCATGCCGCCGGTGGCCCACAGACCCCAGGCCAGCGAGGTCGCCGGAAGGCCCTGCGCTCTGCGCCGCTGAGCCAGGGCGTCCAGGTACGTGTTCGCGGCGGCGTAGTTGCCCTGGCCCGCGCTGCCCAGCACCCCGGACAAAGAGGAGAACAGCACGAAAGCGGTCAGATCAAGATCCTGCGTGAGCTCGTGCAGGTGCCAGGCCGCGTCGGCCTTGGGTCGCAGGACGGCGTCGATGCGCTCCGGCGTGAGGGAACCGATGACACCGTCATCCAGAACACCAGCCGTGTGGACGACACTCGTCAGCGGGCGGTCAGCGGGGATGGAGGCGATCAGGCCGGCGAGAGCGTCACGGTCCGCCACGTCGCAGGCGGCCACATCCACCTCGGCGCCCAGGTCGGAGAGCTCGGCCACCAGCTCGGCCGCGCCCGGCGCCTCCAGGCCGCGACGGCTGACCAGCAGCAGGCGCCTGACCTCGTGCGCCACCACCAGATGCCGGGCCACCAACGCGCCCAACCCGCCGGTGCCACCGGTGACCAGCACGGTCCCCTCGGACCCGAACTGCTCTGGTCCCGAAACCGGCCCTGCTGCCCGCTTGAGGCGCGGGGTCAGCAGCCGGCCGGCCCGTACCGCCACCTGGGGCTCACCGGTGGCCAGCGCCTGGGTGACCGGCTCCGTCGAGTCGTCGTCCACGTCCAGGAGCAGGAACCGGTCCGGCTGCTCGGCCTGCGCGGCGCGTACCAGGCCCCACACCGCCGCCTGCGCCGGGTCCGGCACGTCGTCCGGAGTCGCCGCGACCGCGCCGTGCGTGACGACCACCAGGCGCGCGGGCGTCTCCTGCACCGCCGCCAGCGCGGCATGGGTGGCGTGCCTGATCGCCTCCGGAGTTCCCGCCTCGGTCACGGGTACGTCGAAGATCTCGTACTGGAGGTCGTTCTGCGCGGTACGGCCACCGGCCGGCACCCAGTCGACCTGGAACAGGCTGTTGGGACCGGTCGTCCGCTGGTCGGCGGAGCTCGGGCGCAGCGTGAGCGAGCCGACCTCCATGACGGGCACGCCGGCGGCGTCCGCCATGGTCAGCGCGACCACACCGGGCCCGGCCGTGGGCGCGATCCTGACCCGTAGCAGCGTCGCGCCGTCGGCGTGCAGCGCCACCTGGCTCCAGGCGAAGGGGATGTACGGCCGTCCCGGTTCGGCCTGCGGCAGCAGCCCGGACATGGGGATGGCGTGCAGGGAGGCATCGAGCAGCGCCGGGTGCAGGCCGAACCGCCGGGTCTCGGTGTGCTCCGGCAGCGCGATCTCGGCGTAGACGGCGTCGTCGCCCTTCCAGACGGCCCTGAGGCATTGGAAGGCGCCGCCGTACTCCATGCCGGTCGCGGCGAGGTCTTCATAGACGCTGCCCACGTCGAGGGACTGCGCGCCGGGCGGCGGCCACTGCGTGAGATCGAAGCCGGGGACGGCGGCGGCCGGGGCCAGCACGCCCTGGGCGTTCTGGCTCCAGTCCGTGGCGTCCTCGGCCCTCGAGTAGATCGTCACCGGCCGGCGTCCCGACTCGTCGGCGGCTCCGACCACCACCTGGAGATGGAGGGTGCCCCGCTCGGGCAGGACCATCGGGGTCTGGTGGGTGAGCTCGTCGAGCACCGGGCAACCGGCCTCGTCCCCGGCCCGTACCGCCAGCTCCACCTGCGCCGAGCCTGGCACGACCACCCGGCCGCCGACCACGTGGTCGGCCAGCCACGGTTGCGTGGCCGGTGACAGGCGGCCGATGAGGGTGAGGGTGTCGGTCCCCGGAGAGGGGACGGTCGCGGTCAGGAGCGGGTGCTCGACGGCCGCCAGCCCGCCGCCCGAGGCGACGTCACCGGTGGCGTATCCGGCGTCGAGCCAGTACCGCTGGCGCTGGAAGGCGTAGGTGGGCAGGTCGATGTGCCGGGCCGGGACGGAGGCGAAGTAGGCGTCCCAGTCCACGATGATGCCGTGGGTGTGCAGTCGGCCAAGCGCTTCGATCAGGACGCGGACCTCGTCCCGATCCTTGCGCGTGGCGGGGATGAACGCACCATCGGCGACGCTCTGCTGAGCCAGTCCCGTCAGCACCCCGTCCGGGCCGACCTCCAGGAAGCAGTCAGCCTCCGCAGCCGCCACTCCATCCGCGAACCGCACGGCCTGGCGCACGTGCTCCACCCAGTAGCTCGGGCTGGTCAGCTGGCCCGGCTCGGCCAGCCGGCCCGTCAGGTTGGAAACGATCGCGAGAGCGGGCTCGTGGTAGGTCAGACCGGAGATGGCCTCCTCAAAGGAAGCCAGCATCGGCTCCATCAACGGCGAGTGGAAAGCGTGCGAGACCCGCAGCCTGCGCGTCCGAACACTCACCCGCTCCTCGATCTCCGCGATCGCCTCGACGTCGCCGGAGATCACCACTGCTGCCGGGCCGTTGACCGCCGCGATTCCGACCTGGCCCGCCAACAGGGGCACAACCTCCGCCTCAGGTGCGGCGATCGCGAGCATCGCGCCGCCGGTCGGCAGGGCCTGCATCAACCGTGCTCGGGCCGCCACCAGCGCACACGCATCGGCCAGCGAGAACACCCCGGCCACGTGCGCGGCGGCGATCTCCCCGATCGAATGACCGACCAGCACATCCGCGCGGATACCGAAGGACTCCAGCAGCCGATACAGCGCGACCTCGAAGGCGAAAAGTGCGGGCTGGGTCATGCCGGTCTCGTTCAACACGCCATCGGGGTCGTTGAACATGACCTCGCGGATCGGCAGGAGTCGGTCGATCTCCTCCAGCGCCTCGGCGAACACCGGGAACACCTCGGCCAACTGCCGGCCCATACCGACCCGCTGGCTCCCCTGACCGGCGAACAGCAACGCCAGCCTGCCCCCAGTCACCACCTCCGAAGAACCCTCAGCCAGCGCCCGCAACCCCGCCAGCAGCTCGTCACGATCAGCGCCCACCACAACCGCACGCCGCTCCAGCACCGCTCTCGTGGAGACAAGCGCCTTACCGACCCCGGCAAGCGATACATCATCCCCAGACGCCCAGTCCGCGAGCCTGCCCGCCTGCTCCCGTAGCGCTGCGGGGTCGTTGGCCGAGATGAGCCAGGGCACGGCGGGCATCGACGGGTCGTCCTCGCCGACGGGCTCGACGGCGGCCGGGCCCTGCTCGACGATCACGTGCGCGTTGGTGCCGCTGACGCCGAAGGACGAGACTCCGGCCCGGCGCGGGCGGTCCTGGAGGTCCCACGGGCGGTCCGAGGTCAGCAGTTCGACCGCCCCCGCCGACCAGTCCACGTGCGGCGACGGCTCGTCCACGTGCAGGGTCCGGGGCATGAGGCCATGCCGCATCGCCATGACCATCTTGATCACGCCACCCACCCCGGCGGCGGCCTGCGTGTGGCCGATGTTCGACTTCAGCGACCCCAGCCACAACGGCCGGTCCCGCTCCTGCCCATAGGTCGCGATGATGGCCTGCGCCTCGATCGGGTCGCCCAGCGTCGTACCTGTGCCGTGGGCCTCGACCACGTCCACGTCCGAGGTCGTCAGACCGGCGTTGGCCAGGGCCTGGCGGATCACGCGCTCCTGGGAGGGGCCGTTCGGGGCGGTCAGGCCGTTGCTGGCGCCGTCCTGGTTGATCGCGGTGCCCCGGACGAGGGCGAGGATCTGGTGGCCGTTGCGCTGGGCGTCCGACAGCCGCTCCACCAGCAGCATGCCCGCGCCCTCGGCCCAGCCGGTGCCGTCGGCGGAGGCGGAGAACGCCTTGCACCGGCCGTCCGCGGCGAGCCCGCGCTGACGGGAGAACTCGATGAAGACGTTGGGCGTGGCCATCACGGTCACCCCGCCGGCCAGGGCGAGATCGCACTCGCCGGACCGCAGGGACTGCGCCGCCAGGTGCAGCGCCACCAGCGACGACGAGCACGCCGTGTCCACCGTCACGGCCGGGCCTTCCAGCCCGAACGTGTAGGCGACCCGGCCCGAGGCGATGCTGCCCGCGCTGCCGTTGAGCACGAACCCCTCGAACCCTTCGGGCGCCTGCGGCAGGCGCGTGCCGTAGTCGTGGTACATCACGCCCGCGAACACGCCGGTACGGCTCCCGCGCATCGCCTTGGGGCTGATCCCGGCCCGCTCGATCGCCTCCCACGAGGTTTCGAGGAGCAGCCGCTGCTGCGGGTCCATCGCGGTGGCCTCGCGCGGCGAGATCCCGAAGAGCGCCGGGTCGAAGAGGTCGGCGTCGTGCAGGAACCCGCCCTCTCGGGCGTAGCTGGTGCCCGCGTGGGCGGGGTCGGGGTCGTACAGCCGTTCCAGGTCCCAGCCCCGGTTGCCGGGGAAGGTGGTGATCGCGTCGGCGCCCTGGGTGAGGAGCCGCCAGAGGTCCTCGGGCGAGACCACGTCGCCGGGGTAGCGGCAGGCCATGCCGACGATCGCGATGGGCTCGTCGGCGGTCCCGGTCTGGGCGGCCACCTGGTCGGCCCGCGAGGATCCGGTGAGCTCGGCGCGCAGGTGCTCGGCGAGCTCGTCGGGGGTGGGGAAGTTGAACAGGAGCGTGGCGGGCAGCCGCAGCCCGGTGGCGGCGTTGAGCCGGTTACGCAGCTCGATGGAGCTCAGCGAGTCGAACCCGAGGTCCTTGAACGCGGTCCCGATGTCCACGGAGCCGGCGTCGGCGTGGCCGAGCACCTGCGCGACGCTCGTACGGATGAGCGACAGGAGCGCGCCCTTGTCGGCCCGCGCTCTCGCCTGCCTGGGGGCCGCGGGCTTGCGCGCCGGGGCCTTGACCAGGGAACGGAAGACGGCGGGGATCTCGTCCTGGCGGCGCAGGGCGGCCGTGTCGAGGCGGGCGAGTATCTGCACTCCCCTGTCGAGCGCGAGCCCCGCGTCGAACAGGGACATGCCCTCGGCCACGGGCAGCGGCGCGAGCCCGACCCTGTTGAGGCGGGCGACGTCGACCTGGCTCAGCGCGCCGGCCATGCCGCTGTCCGACTCCCACAGCCCCCACTGGAAGGAGGCGGCGGGCAGTCCTAGCGCCCGCCGGTGCAGGGCCAGGGCGTCCAGGTACGTGTTCGCGGCGGCGTAGTTCGCCTGGCCGGCGCTGCCGACCGTGGCCGCGACGGACGAGTACATCACGAAGAACGACAGGCCGAGGCCCTCGGTGAGCTCGTGCAGATGCCAGGCGGCGTCCGCCTTCGGGCCGAAGACGCGGTCGATCCGCTCGGGGGTCAGCGAGGTCACGGCGCCGTCGTCCACGATCCCGGCCAGGTGCACGACACCCTGCAGCGGCCGGTCCGCGGGGATGCCGGCCAGCAGGGCGGCCAGTTCGGCGCGGTCGGCGACGTCGCAGGCCGCCACGGTGACCTGCGCGCCCAGCGAGGTCAGCTCGTCCGCCAGCGCCTGGGCGCCGGGCGCCGCGGCACCGCGGCGGCCGGCCAGCAGCAGGTGCCGCACGCCGTGCCCGGTGACGAGCCGCCGCGCGGCCAGGGCCCCCAACTCGCCCGTGCCACCGGTCAGCAGCACGGTCCCGTCCACCGTCACCGACGCGGTCGCGGGCTGGGTCACGGGGACGATGCGCGGCACGCGGAGCTCACCTTGCCGCAGGGCGACCTGCGGCTCGCCGGACGCGCAGGCGCGCAGCAGCGCGGTCGCGGAGTCGGGATGGTCGTCGGTGTCGACGATGATGAACCGCCCGGCATGCTCGGACTGGGCGGACCGCATCAGGCCCCAGACGGGCGCGGTGGACAGATCCGGCACCTCGCCCTCGACCGCGCTGACCGCCCCACTGGTCACCAGCGCCAGCCTGGCCTGCGCGAACCGCTCGTCCGCGAGCCACTGCTGGACGAGCGCCAGCACCTCGTACGTCCTGATACGTCCCTCACCGGCCGGGACCCGGGCAAGCACCAGGTCCGGGACCGCCTCCACGTCACCCAGCGAGGCCAGGCCGTCGAGCTCCACCACGCGCTCGGGCTCCGGCCCGGCGGTGGCGGGCGCGGTCACCCAGTCCAGCGCGTACGGCGTGCTCCCGGGCGACAGCTCGGCCGTCACAGGCCTGACCACCAGGGAGTCCACGGTGAGGATCGGCGCGCCGGTGTCGTCCGCGACGCTCAGCGACAGCTCACCCTGGCCCTTCGCCGTCGTACGGACCCGCGCCATGGTCCCGCCCACCGCGTGCGGCGAGATGCCGGACCAGGCGAAGGGCAGGAACGGCTGCCCCGGCTCGGTACGCGGCAGGAGGTCGCCGAGCGTGATGGAGTGCAGCACCGCGTCGAGGAGGGCGGGGTGGAACCCGAACCGCTCCGCGCCCGTCAACGCCTGGTCGGGCAGCACGATCTCGGCGTAGACCGCGCCGTCGCGCTGCCAGGCGTTCACCAGACCCTGGAAGGCTTCGCCGTACTCCAGGCCCGAGACGGCCAGGTCGTCGTACAGGTGGTCGATGTCGATGGGCTGCGCCCCGGGCGGCGGCCATTGCGCGAGGTCGAAGCCGGGTTCGGCGGCGGCGGGGCCGAGCGTGCCCTGGGCGTGCCGCTGCCAGGAGTCGCCGCCTTCGGGGCGGGAGTACACGGCGATGCCACGCCGGCCGCCGTCGTCCGGTCCGTCGATGACCACCTGGAGCTGTACGGGGTGCTCGTGCGTGATCACGAGAGGAGCTTGGATGGCCAGTTCGGAGACCGCCTCGCAGTCCTCGGTCTCCGCCGCGGCCCGCAGCGCGATCTCGAGGAAACCCGTGCCGGGAAGGATCACGGTGCCGTTGACCGCGTGGTCGGCGAGCCAGGGCAGCGTGGCCAGGGACAGCCGCCCGGTGAGCGTGAGGGTGTCGGAGTCGGGGGCGGGCACGGCCGCGCTGAGCATCGGGTGCTCCACGGCGCTCAGCCCGGCGGCGGTCACGTCGCTGACCGCTCTGCCCGACTCCAGCCAGTACCGCTGGTGCTGGAAGGCGTAGGTGGGCAGATCGACCTGCCTGGCCGGGGCAAGCACCGCCCTCCAGTCCACGGCGATGCCCTGGGTGTGTAACCGGCCAAGCGCCTCAATCAGGGCACGGACCTCATCCCGGTCCCTACGAGTGGCGGGGATGAACACCCCGTCGGCGATGCTCTGCTGAGCCAGCCCGGTCAGTACTCCATCCGGGCCGACCTCCAGGAAGCAACCGGCCTCCGCAGCCGCCACCCCGTCGGCGAACCGCACCGCCTGCCGCACGTGCTCCACCCAATAGCTCGGGGTGGTCAGCTGCCCCGGCTCGGCCAGCCGACCCGTGAGGTTGGAAACGATCGCAAGAGTGGGCTCGTGGTAGGTCAACCCTGAGATGGCCTCCTCGAAGGAAGCCAACATCGGCTCCATCAACGGCGAGTGGAAAGCATGGGAGACCCGCAACCTGCGCGTCCGAACGCTCACCCGCTCCTCGATCTCCGCGATCGCCTCCGCGTCGCCGGAGATCACCACCGCTGCCGGGCCGTTGACCGCCGCAATCCCGACCCGGTCCCCCAGCATCGGGAGAACCTCCGCCTCGGGCGCGGCGATCGCGAGCATCGCGCCGCCTGTCGGGAGAGCCTGCATCAGCCGGGCTCGGGCCGCGACCAGGGCGCATGCGTCGGCCAGCGAGAACACTCCGGCCACATGGGCGGCGGCGATCTCGCCGATCGAGTGCCCGACCAGCACATCCGCGCGGATGCCGAAGGATTCCAGCAGGCGATACAGCGCGACCTCGAAGGCGAACAGCGCCGGCTGGGTCATCCCGGTCTCGTTCAACACCCCATCCGGGTCGTCGAACATCACCTCACGGATCGGCAGGAGTCGGTCGATCTCCTCCAGCGCCTCAGCGAACACCGGGAACGCCTCGGCCAACTGCCGGCCCATCCCGACCCGCTGACTGCCCTGACCGGCGAACAACAACGCCAGCCTGCCACCCGAGCCGCTTCCGGTAACCCCATCCGAGACCAGCGCCCGCAACCCGGCCAGTAACTCGTCACGGTCAGCACCGACCACGACCGCACGCTGCTCCAGCGCAGAACGCCCCGTCGCCAACGACCATGCAGCGTCCGACACCGAGAGCGACGGCCGCGCCGACACCCACGACGCCAACCGCCCGGCCTGCTCCACCAGCGCCTCGCGGCTCTTCGCCGAGAGCACCCATGGCACCACCGGCGAGCCCGCGACCTCGTCAGCAGCCGGTTCGGCCAGGTCCCCCTGCTCAAGGATCACGTGGGCGTTGGTGCCGCTCACTCCGAAGGACGAGACGGCGGCGCGACGCGGATGATCCTGAACGTCCCACGACCGAGCCTCGGTCAACAGCTCAACAGCCCCGGCCGACCAGTCCACGTGCGGCGAAGGCTCGTCCACGTGCAAGGTCCGGGGCATGAGCCCGTGCCGCATGGCCATCACCATCTTGATGACCCCGGCCACCCCGGCGGCGGCCTGCGTGTGGCCGATGTTGGACTTCAGCGACCCGAGCCACAGTGGCCGTTCCCGCTCCTGACCGTAGGTCGCGAGAAGTGCCTGCGCCTCGATCGGGTCACCCAAGCTGGTCCCGGTCCCGTGCGCCTCGACCACGTCCACATCCCCGGCCGCGAGCCCGGCATTGGCCAGCGCCTGCCGGATCACCCGCTGCTGCGAAGGACCGTTCGGCGCCGCGAGGCCGTTGCTCGCCCCGTCCTGGTTGATCGCCGACCCCTTGATGACCCCCAGCACCTGGTGCCCGTTGCGGCGGGCGTCCGACAGCCGCTCCACCAGCAGCACGCCGACACCCTCGCTCCACCCCGTGCCATCGGCGGAGGCCGAGAACGCCTTGCACCGCCCGTCCGCCGACAACCCCCGCTGCCGGGAGAACTCCACGAACGTGCCGGGCGACGCCATCACCATCGCGCCGCCCGCCAGGGCCATGTCGCACTCGCCCGTCCGGAGGGCCTGCGCGGCCAGGTGCAGCGCCACCAGCGAGGACGAGCACGCCGTGTCCACGGTCACCGCCGGGCCCTCGAACCCGAACGTGTACGACACCCGCCCGGACGCCACGCTGGCCAGCTGGCCGGTGAGGAGGTATCCCTCGACCGCGTCGGAGCCCTCGGAGCGCCGTGGCCCGTACTCCATCGGCGCGATGCCGGTGAAGACCCCGGTCTGGCTGCCGTGCAGCGTGGCCGGGTCGATGTTGGCGTGTTCGAAGACCTCCCATGAGGCCTCCAGGAGCAGCCGCTGCTGCGGGTCCATGCCCAGGGCCTCGCGCGGCGAGATGCCGAAGAAGGCCGCGTCGAAGTCGGCGGCGTCGTACAGGAAGCCGCCCTGCCGGGTGTAGGAGGTGCCCCGGTTGCCGGGGTCGGGATCGAACAGCCGGTCCAGGTCCCAGCCGCGGTCGGTGGGGAACTCGCCCACCGCGTCCCGGCCCTGCGCGACCAGCTCCCACAGGTCGTCCGGCGACAGCACGCCGCCGGGGAAGCGGCAGGCCATGCCCACGATCGCGATCGGCTCGTCGTGGCCGGCCGACCGCACCGCGGTGGCGGGCCTGGCGGAGCCGCCGAGCAGTTCGGTACGCAGGTGCTCGGTCAGCGCCTTGGGCGACGGGTAGTCGAACAGCAGCGAGCTGGGCAGTTGCAGCCCGGTGGCCGCGTTGAGCCGGTTCCTGAGCTCGACCGCGGTGAGCGAGTCGAACCCGGCGTCCTTGAACGCTCCGGTGGCGCTGATGACGTTCGGCGTCACGTGCCCGAGCACGAGGGCGGCCTGGCCGCGTACCAGGTCAAGCAGGGTGCGTTCCTGCTCGTCCGGGCTCAGCCCGCGCAGGGACTGCGCCAGCGATGCCTCGCCGGAAGCGGAGCCGGAGCCGCCGGCCGCGCGGCGCTCGACGGGCTTGCGCAGCATCCCGCGCAGCATCGCCGGTACGGGGTCCGCGACCTTGGCCAGGCTCAGCCGGGCGGGCAGCGTCGTCACGGCGCCACCCGCGAGCGCGGAGTCGAAGAGCTCCAGCGCCTCGTCGCGCGGCAGCGGGGCGACGCCGAGCCGGGCCCAGCGCGCCAGGTCGGCCGTGGCGAGCGTGCCCGCCATGCCGCCGAATTCGGCGGAGTTGTCCCACAGGCCCCAGTCCAGGGCCGTGGCGGGCAGGCCGAGCGAGTGGCGGTGGCGGGCGAGAGCGTCGAGGAAGGCGTTGGCGGCGGCGTAGTTGGCCTGGCCGGCGCTGCCGAGCGTGGCCGCGCACGACGAGAACAGCACGAACGCCGACAGCTCGCGCTCGCGGGTCAGCTCGTGCAGGAGCCAGGCGGTCTCGGCCTTGGTCCGCCACACGGTGTCGAGCCGTTCGGGGGTGAGCGCCGGGACGACGCCGTCGTCGAGCACACCGGCGATGTGCACGACGCCGGTCAGGTCGCGGCAGGAGTCGATGAGCCCGGCCAGCGCTTCGCGGTCGGTGACGTCGCAGGCGACCAGTTCGGTGTGCGCGCCGAGCTCGGCCAGCTCGGCCGCGAGCGCGACGGCCCCGGCCGCGTGCGGGTCGCGGGTGACGAGGACGAGGTTCCGTACGCCGTGCCGGGTGGCGAGGTGCCGGGTGACCGTGCGTCCCAGCGCGCCGGTGCCGCCGGTGACCAGCACGGTCCCCTCGGGATCCCAGGGCAGGTCCGCCGCCGGCCGGGCGCGCCGCGCCAGCCTCGGGACGTAGATCTTGCCGGACCTGATCGCCAGCTGGGGTTCGTCGTAGGCGAGGGCGGCGGCGACGGCGTCCTCGGCGCTGCCGTCGTCGTCGAGCAGCACGAACCGGTCCGGGTACTCCGTCTGCGCCGACCGGACCAGGCCCCACACGGCGGCGCCGGCCAGGTCGGGCACCTCGTCGGTCGCTCCCCTGGTGACGATCACCAGCCGGGCCGACGCCGGCTGCTCGCCGTCGAGCCAGTCCTGGACGGCGGAGAGCACGCGGAGCACGGCCGCGCGCGCCCGGTCCGGCCCGTCCCCTTCGTCCTCTTCGTGCCAGGGCAGGAGCACGTCGCCGGGCGCCATGGTGGCGCCGCCCGCGGCGGGTACGGGCATCCAGTCCACCTCGAACAGCCCGACGTGCTCGGTGGGCAGGTCCGCGGGACCGCGTGCCTCCAGCCAGTACCGCTGACGTTGGAAGGCGTAGGTGGGCAGGTCGACATGGAGCGCGGGGGCGGGCCCGAAGTAGGCGTTCCAGTCGACGGTGACGCCGCAGGCGTGGAGCTGTCCGAGGGCCTGGACGAAGGTGTCGATCTCGTCGCGGTCCTTGCGTACGGCGGGGACGAAGACGCCGTCCGAGAGCATCTGCTGGGCCAGCCCGGTGAGGACGCCGTCGGGCCCCACCTCCAGGAAGAGCGCGGCGTCCGCGGCGGCGATGCCGTCCGCGAAACGGACGGGCCGTCGTACGTGGTCGACCCAGTAGCGGGGGCTGGTGAGCAGGCCGGGCTCGGCGAGCCTGCCGGTGACGTTGGAGATCACCGGGATCGTGGGCTCGTGGTAGGTCAGCCCCGCGATGGCCTCCTCGAAGGGCGCCAGCATCGGCTCCATCAGCGGTGAGTGCGCGGCCTGGGAGATCCGCAGCCGCCGCTTGCGTGCCGTGACGTTCCCCGCGATCTCCTCGATGGCGGCCTCCGCGCCGGAGATGACCACCGAGGTCGGGGTGTTGACGGCCGCGATGGCGACCCGGTCCTCGTACCCGTCGAGCAGCGGCAGGACGTCGGCCTCGGACGCGGCGATGGCGAGCATCGCGCCGCCCGGGGGCAGCATGTGCATGAGCCGGGCCCGTACGGCGATCAGGGTGCAGGCGTCGGCGAGGGAGAACACCCCGGCCACGTGGGCGGCGGCGATCTCGCCGACGGAGTGCCCGACCACCACGTCCGCCCGTACGCCGAGGGATTCGAGCAGCCGGTACAGGGCGACCTCGAAGGCGAACAGCGCCGGCTGGGTCATGCCGGTCTCGTTGAGCACCCCGTCGGGGTCGCTGAACATCACCTCGCGCAGCGGGTGCGGCAGGTGGGGGTCCAGCAGCGCGCAGATCTGCTCCAGCGCCTCGTCGAAGACGGGGAAGGCGGCGGCCAGCTCGCGGCCCATGCCGAGCCGCTGGCTGCCCTGCCCGGTGAACAGCAGGGCGAGCCGGCCCGCGGGACCGCTGCCGGTCAGCACGCCGGGCGCGGCGGGGCC